>JAJZFR010000363.1 GCA_021805265.1 Acidobacteriota bacterium
TGCTGGCGATGCCTGGCGTGGTGATCTTGACCTCATTGCTGGTAACCGGTGTCCCGGTCTGGTTGAGTCCGATCACGTCGATCGGTGCCGAGTTGCAGGTGGTTGGCTGGCAAACCGCATAGATGGACGCCTGCCCGGCAAAATTCGCTGTAACCGCGCCACCAGCGCCGGCCGAGATATTGAGCGGGTTGGTGGATTGATAATCGAGCGCGAGGCCGGTAAGCGTGTTGCCCTTGGTGTCAAGCACTGTGGTCACGAGATTCTGCGTCACACCCTGGGTCACTGTTCCGGTGGTCTGGCCGTTGAGAGTGATGTTGATGGAAGCTGGCGGGCAGGTGGAGAAGTTGCCTGCCGACGAGCCGGAACCGGCGACAGATGCTGTGATGTATGTGGTTCCTGGCTGCTGCGCGGTGATGACGCCAAACTCGTCGATGGACGCTACGGTCGGATTCTGCGAGGCGTAGGTCAGGTTGCCGATAGCTGCGGAGCAACTGGGAACCGTGGTCGAGTTGGGAGCGCAGAGCAGGGTCTGGGTTCCGTTCAGGCTATAAAAAGCCTCTGAATTGAGCTGAGCCGTCTGGGTCTGGGAGAGGCAGCCGGTGATGGTTGTGGTTGTATTCAGTTGCTCGAGTACAAGGGATACGGAGGTGACCTGCGCATGCACCCAGACCTGGACGGTGTTCGAGGTCACCGATTCCGCGGTCGCCGTTACTGTCGCTGTCTGGAAGGGCAGCCCGTTGGTGGCCGGTGCCGGGGTTGGATAATTGCAGATGGTGAAATCGGGGATGCCGCCACCGGTGCGTCGGTTCCACGTACCCGCGCACAGATTTCCCTGTGGGGAAATATCCAGCAACTGATTGTTCGAGGTGCCGTAGGTGTAGCCGGTCACACTTGCCTTGGCACCTTTGCAGGTCGTCGCAGTGGGCGTTGCCAGTTGCTGCGTCTGCCCGAAGGCCAGTGAAATACCCGTGGTGCGCGGTTCCAGATCGATGGACGAGACATCCGTCAGTTTCAACCCGAAGCCTTCGCCGTTGCAATAGGCAGCCTGGGGATTACGAAAACAGCCCGTGAGTGTCATGCCAGCCGGAAGCGTCAGGCAAAGTAGAAAAACAAGCGTCAGCAACCGCTGCATGCATCCTCCCCGTTCTGCGCACACTGCGGCGGAACGGTCAACTCAGTAACGTATGGATTCCGGTTCGGAGCCCGTATTGAAAGTGTATCAGGGCGAGGCTGGACGATGCTCGGTCAGCCTCGCCCTGTGACTGTATATGGCATGGACGAAGAGGGTAGGAAAACGAAAGCAGAGTGCCTTCCGCGTGGTTTGTGCAAGCCGTGGCGGACTGTGCCGTTGCATTACGGTTGCGGGGGCATGTATTTTTCAAACCACGCGACCGCTCGGACCAGAACGTCGGTTCGATGCTCCGGATTCACAAAGCCATGCCCTTCATTGGGATAGACGACGAGCTGGGTTGGCACGTGCTGATCGCGCAGGGCATGCCAGAACTCGAACGACTGTGGCGCCGGGCACTCGCCGTCGCGGTCGCCGACGACGACCAGCACCGGTGTCCTGACTCGGTCGATGAAGGAAATCGCCGAGCTTTTGGCGTAGACGGCGGGATCCTGATAGACGCTTGCGCCGAAATACGGCGTCATCCACTGGTCGATGGAGTTTTCGCCGTAGTAGCTTTGCCAGTTGGCGATACCGGCGCCGGCTACGGCAGCCTTGAAGCGGTTGGTCTGGGTGACGGCAAACATGGTCATGAATCCGCCATAGCTCCAGCCGGTCAGGCCAACGCGATTGGCATCGACGGGATAGTTCGCCAGGACCGAGTCCACGCCCGCGAGAATATCGCGGAGGTCGCCGTAGCCAAAGTCCTTGCGATTGGCTGCGGCAAAGGCTTCTCCCTGGCCATAGCTGCCGCGCGGATTCGGCTCGAGCACAAAGTAGCCGAGCGCGGAAAAGCTCGCCGCGTTCAGGCTGCCGCCAGCGCCCCAGCGCGACATCGCCGCCGCTGCCGGGCCACCATGGACGAGGACGATGAGCGCGTATTTTTTCGCTCCTGGCTGTGCCGGGTCATAGCCCTTGGGGAAATGAAGCCAGCCCTGGACGTTGAAACCGTCGCTGGTCCAGCTCAGGGAGGTCGTCTTGCCCCACAATTCTCCGGTGGCGCTTGCCGCGGAATCGTTGGCGTGGGTCAACTGGGTGAGGCCGGAAAATCCCGCAGCCATCGGTGTCGTAGTGTGCGCAGCGTAGACCTCTGGCGGATGGTCGAACGAGCTTGCGGTGAAGACAAAGGTTGCGTGGTCTCGCGTAGTCGAAAGGCTCAGGTGAAGCCGCCCATCGGCCACGCTGCCCGGTAGCGAAAACACGGGAGAACGGAACTCCGTGGTCCCGGTTGGGCCATTGCCGTCGCGCGGAATCGTCAACTCCACCAACTGGCTGTTGCCGCCAGCCAATTCGCTCACATACAGGTGAGTATTATCGGCCCAGGTCATCCACGCCGGGCTGGTCGCGCGGGACGGCGTCAGGTCTACGGCGTCGTGTTCGGCGGTTGCGCCGGTCGCTCCTGAGGCTGGAATCAGCCACACATCTCCGCCGGTCGAGCCTTGATCGCTCATCAAACCGCCGATGAACGCGATAGCCTTGCCGTCCGGGGACCAACGCGGCACGGCAATCTGCAAATTGTGAAGTGCGCCCGTAGTTTGTGTTGGAGCGAAGACCACTGTCGGCGCGGCGTCGAGGGACTGTGTATAAAGATTGGCAACCCACCAGTTGTTTTCTCCCGGCGGTGCGGCGGCGACATAGGCGAGTTGGTGGGAATCCGGCGCCCAGTCGAATTCGTAGACATGCAGGTTGGCTGGGGTGAGGAACTGCGGTGCCATTGGCTTGTGAGGGTCTGCATCGATGCGGGCGATGCGCTGAACTTCGATTCCGTCCTCGCCGATCACTCCCGACCAGGGCTTCATTGCGGCCAGCGCGCCTGCATTGCGGGTCGCGCCCTGGACATAGAGAAATGCAATCGAGCGGCCATCGGGAGAGTAGCTGGGGTATCCGACTTCGCCCTTTGCTGTCGAGGCCTGGGCAACTTCTACTTTTGCTTTGCCCTTTACGATCTCTCCGCGCACTGTCGCAACAAAGACGTCATTCTGGCCGTGCGCGTCGGGGGCGCAGTCGCCGAGAAAGGCAAGATGCTTCGAGTCGGGCGACCAGGCAACGCGGCCTTCGCCGCAGTGCGCGGCGTTCTCTTTGCTTGCAGATACGGAAATCGTCTTCGCCGGGTCGCTCATCGCGGCGACAGATATACGCGACCCGTTCGCTGTTGGCTGCGCATAGGCGAGGAGTTGGCCATCCGGCGAAATCGCCACCGAGCCGAATCCATGCGTTTGCTGTGAGGCTTTGAGGATGGCCTCTACCTGTGCTTGAGTGGCACCTTGCGGGTTACTCTGCGGTGCTGCCTGCGCACGGCCTGGAGGGGCTGAAAACCAGATGGAGGCGACCACTGCCAATGTGGCAAAGATGGTTATCGAAAAGCGCGAAGAGTGGCCCGCTTGCGAGGTGAATCCATTACGAATCATGAACTGCATCGTAGCAGGCCGATGCCGATAGGCAGAAGCGCAATTTTCCGGATGGTTTTGCCGTGTACAGCCCGTGTGTTCTTTGTAGAGCGTTTTCGCTCAACGTCTATCCAGGCAGTCATTCGTTCCTGTGGCTTTTCGTTGAGGAAAAGCCGCGCAAAAAGAGTTTCGGCTGTAAGCACTGGGAGCGAAAACGCTCTACCGCACCGCCTGGTGGATGGCCAGCAAAGTTTCGAGCAGCGGCTTGAGATGCTTGAGGTCGAGCGCGTTCGCGCCGTCGGATTTGGCCTCGGCCGGGTTGTCGTGGACCTCGAGGAAAAGGCCGTCCACGCCCGCCGCTACCGCTGCCCGAGCCAGCAGTGGAATGAACTCGGGCTGACCGCCGCTCACCCCGTGTGCTGCGGAGGGCTGCTGCACTGAGTGAGTCCCGTCAAAGACCACGGGAGCAAGCTTCCGCATCACTGGCAGCGAGCGAAAATCCACCACCAGGTTGTTGTAGCCGAAGCTGGCACCGCGCTCGGTAAGGAAGACACGCTCATTGCCGGTCGAACGCAATTTCTCGACGGGATACTGCATGTCCCAGGGAGCGACGAACTGGCCTTTCTTGATATTCACAGCGCGCCCGGTGCGCCCGGCCGCGACCAGCAGATCGGTTTGACGGCAGAGAAACGCCGGTATCTGCAGGACGTCCACGGCTTCTGCGACCGCCGCGCATTGATCGGCTTCGTGCACGTCGGTGAGCACAGGGAGTCCGGTCGATGCTGCAATGGCCTTGAGTATGCGTGCGCCCTCATGCAATCCGGGTCCGCGGAAACTCTTCACGCTGGTGCGATTGGCCTTGTCGAAACTCGCTTTGAAGATGTAGGGAATGTGCAGGTCTGAGGTGATCTTTTGAATGGCATCGGCCATTGTGCGCGCATGCGACTCGGACTCGATCACGCAGGGGCCGGCGATGAGAAAGAGCTTCTCCGCTCCAACCTGAACAGGACCGATTTCAAACGTATTTGCCATGAAATTCGCCATCTGGCGCTTGACCAGTCTTTCGGAAAATATCTCACACGCCGACAGGGAAGGGCTTTGGACTTGATTCTTCGGTGTTCGCCATTCCGCCACTGCGCCATCGCTCAAATCGCCCCTGGAGCAGGCTCATCAGCCCGGTGTACCAGTATCCGAGGACAAAGAGAAACAGGAAAGGCGCGGTGAAAAAGTTGTTGTTGGTGAAGGTGTAGACAATCGCAGCCGCGAAGTAGGTTCCGACAGCCAACTCGATCCAGGGAGTCCAGTGGAGACGCTTGCGGTACTTGGCTGCGCGGGACTTTTCCCCTTTCCTGGCCACGGAATACTTGGGCGTCCGCGCGAAGGCGCTTTTGATACCCAGCAGAGCTTCGATTACCGCCTTGGTGTTGGTGATGGTCAGCCCGATGCCCAGCGCCATGAGGATCGGGAGGTAAAGAAATGTCCGCTTCCAGTTGTTGGGGAAGAGTTCTCTCTGGCTCAGAACATAAAAAATCGCGATCGAAAGGGTTGAGGCGGCAAAAAGGGGCACGTCGATCAACAGCATTTGGAACCAGCCCTGATAGAAGCGCACAATCATCGCGGGAATGAGAAGCGCTGTCATGACCACCATGAGCGGATAGCTGAGGTTTGCGGTCAGGTGATAGATCGCTTCGATCTTGACCCGGCGCGAAACCTTTGCCTTGAACATGAGAGGCAGTATTTTGATCGAGGTCTGGATGAGTCCCTTGGCCCAGCGCGCCTGTTGCGTTTTGAAGGCTGTCATCTCGATGGGCAGCTCTGCCGGACACTCGACCTCGGGCAGATATTTGAACTTCCAGCCAGCCAGTTGCGAGCGATAGCTGAGGTCGGTGTCTTCAGTCAGGGTGTCGTGCTGCCAGCCCCCGGCATCGGTGATTGCCTGTCGCCGCCACATTCCCGCCGTGCCATTGAAGTTGAAGAACTCGCCCGTCCGCGCGCGCGCTCCATGCTCGAGGACAAAGTGACCGTCGAGCAGAATAGCCTCGACTTTGGTCAACAGGCTGTAGTCGCGGTTCAGGTGGGTCCATCGCGTCTGGACCATTCCGATCCCAGGCTCGGTGAAGTGATGCACCACCTTCATGAGCCAATCCTTCGGCGGCACAAAGTCGGCGTCGAAGATTGCGATCAGGTCGCCCGTTGCGATTTTGAGTCCGGCATCGAGCGCGCCTGCCTTGTAGCCGTGCCGATTGGTGCGGTGCAGATAGCGGACCGGATGCCCCAGTGCGGCGTAGCGAGCAACGATTGCCGCCGCAACGGCCTGCGTCTCGTCGGTCGAGTCGTCGAGCAACTGAATCTCGAGTCGATCCGGGGGGTACTCCATGGCGCAGATCGCTTCCATCAAGCGCTCGATCACAAATTGTTCGTTGTAGACCGGCAACTGCACTGTGACCGTCGGGAGCGCATCAAAGTAAGCGAAGGGATCGGGCTTGTAGTTCTGCTTGTATTTGTAGTAGAGATAGGCCATCTGGTAGCGATGGACGCCGTAGATTGCGAGCACAATCATGACCGCGAAATATGGCAACAGGAGCGCAGCATCAAACCAGTTCCACTCATAGAGTCCCTTGAAGGTCTGGTCGGCATATTGCATTTTGAGAAAATGCTTCAGTCCGCTCTGCGTTGCCAACGCCAGAGAAGAGGCGAAGCGCGGCAAAGTCGCAGACACGTCCTGCAATCGCATATCCAGCGCAAAGAACCAGGAACAAAGGGCGGCAATCAAGCCTGGACCTCCGGGAACAGAACTCATAGTGATTGTAAGCGATGCCCGTTCGCGCGCGTTGTGTGCTTGCCCGAGGAGCGTTGGCTGGAGTATGTTTGTCGTTCCGGAGGAATTGCGATGAGCGTTGCGACCACTGTTTCTGAACAGAAGTCATCGGTTGTAGCTGCCTCGGGCGGCAGCTTTCTGCTGGAAGACCGCACACCGGAGCAGGTCTTTACCCCGGAGGATTTTACCGAGGAGCAGCGCCAGATCGCCGAAACTGCGAGCCGCTTCGCCCGCGAGCAGTTGTTGCCGGCAGCGCCCAGGATCGAAGCCAAGGAAGATGGGCTGATGCGCTCCCTGCTCCGGCAGGCCGCCGAACTCGGTTTCACCGCGGTAGATATTCCCGAGCAGTATGACGGCCTGGGCCTGGACAAGACGACCTCGGCGCTGGTTGCGGATCGACTTTCCACGCTGGCCAGTTTTTCGACCTCGTTTGGCGCGCACACCGGAATCGGCACGCTGCCCATTGTCTGGTATGGGACGGAAGACCAGAAACGGCGCTACCTGCCTAAACTCGCCTCGGCTGAATGGATCGGAGCGTACGCGCTTTCCGAGTCCACCTCCGGCTCGGACGCGATGAACATCCGTACCCGCGCCACGCTTTCCGCCGACGGGAGCCAGTACATCCTCAACGGCGAAAAGATGTGGATCACCAATGCGGGCTTCGCCGATCTCTTCACGGTCTTTGCCAAGATCGACGGGGAAAAGTTCTCTGCTTTTCTGGTCGAGCGGGAGACGCCTGGGCTGAGCGTTGGCAAGGAGGAGCACAAACTCGGCATCCGTGGATCGTCCACCTGTCCGCTGGTGCTCTCCGACTGCCACATCCCCGTCAGCAATCTGCTTGGCGAGGCGGGCAAAGGCCACCACATCGCCTTCAACATTCTCAACGTAGGCCGGTTCAAGCTGGGAGTGGCCTGCATAGGCGGAGCGCGCCTGGCCATCGAACACTCGATCCGCTACGCCCAGGAGCGCGTTGCGTTTGGCAAGCCGATTGCTCAGTTCGGCCTCATCCAGCGCAAGATCGCCGCCGGTGTGGTTCATCTGTTCGCCGCTGAATCCATGGCGTATCGCACCATCGGGATGATGGACGCCGCGCTCGGGGCGCTGGATGGAGAAGCAGCGGCCTCGCCGCGCGAAATCCAGAAGCGAATCGAGGAGTACGCCGTCGAGTGCTCGATTCTGAAGGTCTTTGGCTCCGAGATGCTCGGCTCGATTGCCGATGAACTGGTTCAGATCATGGGCGGCTACGGCTATGTCGAGGATTACCCAGCCGAGCGTCTGTATCGCGACGCGCGCATCAATCGCATCTTCGAGGGAACCAACGAGATCAACCGCATGATCATCACTGGCTGGCTGATGAAGCGCGCTCTGAGCGGCCAGTTGCCGCTGCTGGCAGCCATCCGCAAGCTGATGGACGAGTTGATGCAGCCACCCAACTTTGATTCCAGCGACGGCGAGGAAACGCCTCTTGCGCGCGAGACCGGAATCCTCGGCAGTCTGCGCCGGATTACCCTGGTCGCGGCTGGCGCGGCCTCGGAGCGATTCATGACCGCGCTGGCCGACCAGCAGGAGGTCATGGCGGACCTGGCCGATTGCATTACGTCAGTTTTTGCTCTGGAATCGGTGCTCCTTCGCGCCCGCAAACTCGCTGGGGATCACTCCTCGAACGCCGCTCTGGCAGAGAATATCTGCGCCGTTTTTGCCGATGGATCTCTGGCCTCGGTCGAGCAGGCCGCTCGCCGCGTTCTCGCTGCATCAAGCGAGGGGGATGCGCTGAACATGCGGCTCGCCGTGCTGCGCCGCTTCAGCAAATCTGTCCCCGTGGACGGGATTGCAGTGAGCCGTCGCATTGCCCAAATCAGCATCGACGCGGGCAAGTACCGTTTCTGAACAGCGTTCAGATTTTTCCAACAATCCCTCCTCTCCGCCCAGCCGACTGAATCCTATACTCGACCTGCGACAACCTTTCCTTGCCTGAGCCGCGCGGCTTCGGTGCTGTTTGGGGCATGCCTTTTGTATGGCTTGTCGCGCGGCTTTTTGTCTTCCAAACGCAGATCGAGTGAGGAGTCTCCATGTCGCTTTCCTCCCCCAGAACGACCTCTTCGTCTCGACGCCAGGCGCGGTCCTACGCGGGTTCGGGGCGATTGAGTTCGCTGCTTGTCGCATTCCTGTTTGCAACGGCCGGAGCGCTTTTGCCGATGGCTTCAAAAGCCCAGACAAGCCCGACAAGCGTGTCGAGCGTGACAAGCCCGACGGGCCAGGCCAGCCAGACCCAGATGCTTCGCCAGCCCCTGGTGACACAAACCGTCCATGACGAGGACCGCGTCGCCCTTCACGGAAACCGTTCCCGGCTGGCGACACTGGCCGCTGACCGGGGGCCGATGTCAGAGTCGCAGCCAGCCAGCCGGATGCTGCTTCTGCTGCGGCGGAGTCCGGACCAGGAGTTGGCCCTGCGCAGCTTTCTCCAGTCGCAGCAGAACCCGCACTCGGCAAACTTTCATCGCTGGCTTACCCCACAGCAGTTCGGCGCGCAGTGGGGAGCGGTCGATTCCGATCTGGCCGCCGTCACTGCATGGCTTCAGTCTCACGGCTTCGCCGTCGATCACGTCTCTGCTGGCCGGGCCGCCATTGAGTTTTCCGGCACCATCGGTCAGGTGAACGAAGCCTTCCATACTTCGATGCGTCTCTACTCGGTGGATGGAGAGATGCATCACGCCAATGCCCGTGATCCGGAGATTCCTGCCGCGCTCGCGCCCGTCCTTGCGGGCATTGCGACTCTCAATGATTTTCGACCTCGGCCAACGTTGCTTCGCGGTCCGACGGGGCGCTTTGAACCCGGAGCGAAGCACTTTGAGCCACTGGACGCAGCAGAAAGCCCGGTATCCGGAATGCACCCGCAGCTCACCACCTCGAGCACCTCGGGGAATTTTCTGTATCTCGGGCCGGCCGACGCCGCCAGCATCTACGACCTGCCCAACCACGCTTTGAATCCGGCTTTTTCCGGAACCGCCCTCGACGGCACGGGCGCGGTCATAGCGGTGGCAGGCGACTCGAACATCGATCTCTCTCAGAACGCGAACTATCGCAGCCTCTTCGGGGTCGGCGGCCACGCTCCGACGGTGATTCTTGACGGCGCGACGGACCCCGGCGTCAACAGCGACGCGGTCGAGGCCTATCTGGATACAGAGGTGGCAAATGGTCTCGCGCCCGGAGCGCAGGTCTATCTCTACACCGCCGCTGACACCAATGTGGATTATGGCCTTGACCTGGCGATTGTCCGCGCCATCGATGACAACCTGGCCGATGTGTTGAGCGTGAGCTTCGGAGCCTGTGAAGCGGCGCTTGGCTCGGCGGGCAACAGCTTCTATGCCGCGCTGTGGGAACAGGCAGCCGCACAGGGAATCTCCGTCGTTGTATCCGCCGGCGACGCGGGAGCGGCGGGCTGCGACGATCCCGCCACGGAAACCTCTGCGATCCAGGGATTGCAGGTCAATGGCCTGGCTTCGACACCGGACAATATCGCGGTCGGTGGAACGGATTTTGCGGCGCTCGCCGGACCGGACGGCGGCGGAGCCAACTTCGCCAACTACGTTTCGACCACCAATGCGACGGGAACGATGCTTTCGGCCAAAGGCTACATCCCGGAGGTTCCGTGGAATGAATCGACGCTGACCTATCCACCCTTGACGTTGTCGGCCAACGTTCCGCTTCCCGCGCCCTACGCGTCAATTGCCGGGGGTGGCGGCGGTGCCAGCAACTGCGCCCAGGGCGGCGTAGACACGAGCGGCAACCCGGTCTGCCAGTCTGGCTACGGAAAGCCTTCGTGGCAGGTGGCTCCCGGCGTACCCAGCGACGGCGTTCGCGACCTGCCTGACGTCGCGCTCTTCGCCTCGAATGGTTTCTTCTATGCAGCCTGGGGAATCTGCACCGATCAGGACAAGGACGCGAGCGGCAACCCCATTGTGGATTGCACGCCGAACTCGAGCGGCCAGTTCAACATCATGGGCGTCGGGGGCACCTCGGCCGCAGCTCCCGCCTTCGCGGCTATGCTGGCGCTGGTCCGTCAGTCCACCGGTCAGCGCCAGGGGCAGGCGGATGCCGTGCTCTACAATCTCGCCCGCACCAGCCCCGCGATCTTCCACGACGTATCAACGGGCAATAATGCCGTTTCCTGCACGGCATCGAGTCTGAATTGCCAGCAGAATGCCTCTGGCTTCCCGTTTCTGACGGGTTACAACGCGGCGGCCGGCTTTGATCTGGCCAGCGGCCTGGGCAGCGTGGACGCGGCGGCGATGATCGCCGGCTGGGCCTCGGCACCGCTCGGCTCGACCACCACCCAGCTTACGATTTCCCCCGTCTCGATCCAGCATGGCCAGGTGGTTGCCGTGAATGCAACGGTAGGAGCCTCAACGACTCCCACCGGCTCGGTTGCGCTGGTTGCTCAGAACGCCGCGACCCCGCCCGCGCAGACCGGCAGCTCGGTCGGCAGCTATCCGCTGGTAAGCGGGGGGTCTACGGGCAATCTGAGCCTGAACAATCTTCCCGGCGGCAGCTACAACGCCGTCGCCAGCTACGGCGGGTCGGCGACGCTCTCCGGAAGCGTCTCGCAACCGGTTGCGGTCAACGTCAGCCCCGAATCCAGCAGTACGCTGGTCAACTACACGGCGCTCGATCCGGCGACCGGCGCAACCACCGTCAATGCTGCTGTTCCTTACGGGTTTCTGGTCAGCTTCACCGCGCAGCCTTACGGAAACCGTTCGCCGACCACTGCGGGCGTCCTCGAACCGGATGGCTTCGCGACCGGGACCGTGCAGTTCACGCTCAACGCCACAGCGCTGGGCGCTCAGCCGCTGGGCATCGAAGGCACTGCCGCCACCACCGCGTCGGTGATGCCGACCGGCGCCAACAGCCTGACCGCGGCCTACTCGGGCGATCCCAGTTTCAACGCCAGCTCTGCGGTTCGCTCCTTCACGGTGACCCAGGCGGCGACCACCCTGACCATGACATCGAGCGCAACCGCCTACACCGGCTCGGCGATCACCTTTACCGTGAACCTCGGGACAGACAGCCTGGGCGTTGCCCCGACCGGAGTCATCACGCTCGGCAACGGATCGAGTACAGTCGCCTCCGCGACGATCCTTGGCACCGGAGCGGGCCAGTCGGCGCTGGCGTCGGGCACGGCGACCCTGGTTGTCTCTGATCCGCCAGCCGGCACCAACACGCTGATTGCTTCCTATAGCGGAGACGGCAACTACGCGGCCTCGGCTTCGCCGGGCATTGTGATTCAGGGGAAATCCAACTTTTCCATCGCCGGTCAGCCGCTCACCGTTCCCTCGACCCACTCCACGGGTGCTGACACGCTTACGCTTACCTCGCTCAGTGGATACACAGGCACGGTTAACCTGACTTGCAGCGTGGTGAATGCGGGGTCAGCCACGGCACCGCCCCAGTGCGCGCTGGACCCGGCCACAGAGACGCTTGCCGCGAGCGGCACGGCGTCGCCGCTGCTGCTGGTCTTTGGCGCGGGGACGAAGCTGCCGAGCGGCGTCTCGGCGGGCAGTCTGGTGCCTGTTGTGTCGAATCACCGCAGCTTGTTTTTCGCCGTTTTGTTCCTGCTGTGTCTGCTGATCGGAATCCCGGCCCGCAGGCGCGCCTGGCGCTCGATGCTCTCGTTGTTGGTTCTGGGGCTGCTGCTCTCTGGGGGTCTATCCGCCTGCGGTGGCCAGGGATCGCTCATCACCGCTGGCAGCTACCAGATTCAGGTCACAGGAACGGACTCCAAGGACGCAACCATCACGAGCTCGATCACCATCAGCGTGACTGTTCAGTAGTGTTGGCTGGTACAGGGTTGGCCGGTCGATTGTCGGTAAACACCTCTGGCGAAGGCGCGGCGGCGGTAACACCTCGGCTGGCCTCGCCTCGGCGGTTCTTTGCAACGAACTACCCCGCGAATGCATCCAACAACTCATAAGCAGGTAGTCAAAGACAGTTCGCTGGGCTACACTAGCTAGCACTGGCGTCTGAGAAAATCATGAACGACTGTCTGTCGCGGATTTGTCCGCGTTCTTTTTTTGCGTTGCCAATTTTAGAAAGGAGTTTTTCATGTCCTCAGAAAATCAAAGTGGGTCCATAGGGTGGTTTGTGGCTGGCCTCGGTCTGGGAGCGCTGGTTGGCGTTCTTTGTGCGCCGAAAAGCGGTCGGGAAACCCGCGACAACCTGGTTGCGTCGGCCAAAGAGGGTACGGAGTTTGTGCGTGTTCGCGCGCGTGAGGCTGTGAATCAGGTCGGTCCTCTGGTGGATCGCACCAGGGCGCAGGCGAGCGAATATGTGCAGCGCGGCAAGGAAGCCGTAGATCAGGGTCGCGCTCAGTGGGAGGAGTTTGTGGACAAGGGCAAGGACTTTGTCACGGACCAGACGACGCGGGTAACCGCAGCCGTCGAAGCTGGAAAGCATGCCTATCGCTCTTCGAGCGAGCCTTCCGAGGAGTCCTTCACTTGATTCCACCTGATCCCGCCGCGAGGCTGGCGACAGCCAGGCGGCGGGTTCTTTCGACCACATCCGCAGTGTGATCTTCCCGACGAGCGTTCGCCATGCAATGGAACTCCGAGACTCTTCTCCTTGCCTTTGTCGCCTTCACCGGCGTCGCCGTGCTGATGCAGGCGCTTGTCCTGCTTGGCATATTCCTCTCGCTGAGGCGAGCCGCCAGATCGGCCATGGAAGTTACATCTGACCTGCGCGCGACAGTCGTTCCCCTGGTTCAGTCCACACGGGAACTGATCGAGCGCGTCACCCCGCAGATTCTCGCCGCCAGTCAGAACATGCTCGATCTTACGGAAGGCATCCGCGCGGAGACCAGTGCAATCAGCGAAAGTGCCTCGGTGATTCTTGATCGGGTGAATCGCCAGACAGTGCGCCTGGACCGGATGCTTTCCGCCGGATTCGACTCGGTGGATCGAGC
>JAJZFR010000444.1 GCA_021805265.1 Acidobacteriota bacterium
CACCGTTTAACCCCTTGATCGGGCGACTCAGCCATCGGCTAACGCCCTTGGGCCGAATCCCGACCTGAACCCTCGCCAGCAGCGATCTTCTCCAGCATCTCGTCCTATTCCGACAGACCATGCGGAAAAATGCGAATGAATTCCTCATAAATGAAACAAAATAAAAGACAAAAATATAATATTTGACAATCAGTGTGAACCATGATCATAATGGTGATGGGTACTACTAAACTCAATGGAGGAAATCATGTCCCGCACCTTGATGTCCCACGCCTTGATAGCCGCCCTTCTGCTTTCTTCTTCCGTCCTCTCCGCTTCGGCCATGACAACCATGCCGACCTCGGACGCCTCCAAACCCACTCAGGCCGCCTTCTCCACCTACTCCGCCCCCCACATGCTCAGCGCCACGGAAATTCACGTCGGTGCTCAGGACCTGCCGGAGGGCATCCCCGGCAATGCCTCCATGCTCATCTCTCTGAATGTCGATTCCGAAGGTCACGCCCGCGACATTCGTGTCCTGCGCACTTTCTCGCCCGAGATCAGCTTCCGCGTCGTCGAAGCGATTAGCCGCTCGCGCTTCCAGCCCGCAGTCCTCAACCACCACGCCATCAGCGCTCCCATGACCATCCAGGTCGCCGTCCAGCGCTAAACCATTCCCCCAACAAGACAACCCGAGCCTGCTTTCGCTCGCACCGAATCTGAAAGATAGGGTTCATCCCTCAGGCCCCGATTTCGGGACCTGAGGGACTCGGTTGCAACGCAATCAATTAGCGGCGAAACCGGGGAGATCGTCGTCGATTGGCCCTCCTACCCTCTGGCCAATTTTGTTTTCTGCCCAACGCGAAAATTCACCGTGTCCTGACGGCTACCGTAGTCTCACCCATGCTCCTGCCCGGATGTATGCGGAACGCGCAAGCTCGCGGCTCCACCATCCCCTGCAGTTTCACACCACCGCCCCGTGCTGCACCACATTCCCGAGCGCCTCCCCGCGCAGCAGCCGCTCGATCTGCTCGACCGCGATCCGCACCGCGCGCGGGCTGAACTCCGGCGTCGAGCCGGCCACATGCGGGGTCAGCAACAGATTCGGGCAGCGCCACAGCGCGTGTTCTGCGGGCAGCGGCTCCGGGTCCGTCACGTCGAGCGCCGCGCGAATCCGCCCCGCTTCGAGCGCCTCCACCAGCGCATCCATCGCCACAATCGGCCCCCGCGCCGCGTTCACCAGCAGCGCTCCCTGCGGCAACAGCGCCAGCCGACGCGCGTCCATCAGCCCGTGCGACTCCGCCGTATGCGGCAGGATCAGAATCACAATCTCCGCCCCTGGCAGCAGCCCATCCAGCTCCGTCACCCCATGCACTACCACCGGCTCGGTCCGCGCCGTCCGCGCCACCCGCGTCAACGCGACGCCAAACGGCGCCAGCAGCCGCTCGATCGTCTTCCCGATCGAGCCATAGCCCACCATCACGACCCGCTTGCCGTGCAGCTCCTCCTGCAAAATCGGCGGAAACTGCGGCCTCTCATCCCCATGGATCGACGCATACTCCCGGCTTGCCTGGCTTCGTCCCCGCCAGTCCGCCGCCTGTTGCAGCCGCATGTACAGCGGAAAATACTTCAGCATCCCCAGCACCGCCGCAATGGTCCACTCCGCCGTCGAAATGTTGTGCGCGTCCTGCGCGTTGCACACCGTTACCTCCGGCCCCACCATCCGGGTAATCCACTCCGTGCCCGCCATCAGGCTCTGGATCACGGAAACCCCGCGCAGGTGAGGCCACACCCGCTCGCCCAGCGCGGGCGCAGGCGGCGGAATCCAGAAATCCACCGCGATCTCGCCCTCCGGATGCGACGCAATCGGAACCAGCTCCACCTCTGCCGGAAACTGCGCTACCAACTCCGGCGCAAGCGCTGCCGGATAGCCAACTTTCATCATGTGTCCATGCACCTTTCAGTTGCTTTCATGCTACATGCGCTGCGCCGTTTCTCACACCGCGCGTCAGCACTCCCGCACAGGGAAATCGCTTTCCATCCACGCTTCGCGCAACTCACTCGCCACTCCCGTTCAACTCCCAATCTGCTAGCATGAAGCTCCGGGCGGAGTCCTGCTCCCAGAGCGCCTCGGCCGGGCGATAACCCCCGCAAAAGGAATTTCGGTGACCCCACCTCTGGCTCTCCAACTCGACCCTGAAGACACCGTCGCCGTTGCCCTTGAAAACCTCCCGGCCCAAGCCTCCATCGAACTCGACGGGCAGCTTTTCATCACCTCCGAACCCATCCCCGCCAAACATAAATTCGCCCTTCGCGCCTTCGCCGTCAGCGACCCCATCCGCATGTACGGTGTCACCGTCGGGCGCGCCCGCCAGCCCATCGCCCTCGGCGGCCTGCTCACCACCGCCAATGTCCTCCACGACGCCGAAGATTTTCACAGCGCCCAGAGCGCTCCCTACCGCTGGTCCCCGCCCGATGTTGCTCGCTTCGAGGGCAGAACCTTCGCTGGCTACCACCGCGCCGACGGCCAGGTCGGCACCCGCAATTACTGGCTCGTTATCCCTCTCGTCTTCTGTGAAAACCGCAACGTCGAGGCCCTCCGCGAGGCCTTTGAAGAGGAACTCGGCTACGCCCGCTCCAAAGCCTGGCGCGAACAGGTGCGCCAGCTCGTCGGCACCATCCACCACACCCAGCTTCCCCACGCGCCCGCGCTCGAATCCACCACCCATCGCATCTTCCCCAACCTCGACGGCATCCGCTTCCTCACCCACCAGGGCGGCTGCGGCGGCACTCGCGACGACGCCCGCGCCCTCTGCGGCCTGCTCGCCGGCTACATCCATCACCCCAATGTCGCCGGTGCCACCGTGCTCAGCCTCGGCTGCCAGCACGCTCAGCCCGCCATGCTCCTTGAAGAACTGCAAAAGCGCGATCCCGCCTCCACAAAACCGGTCCTCATCTTCTCCCAGCAGGAGTGCGGCACCGAATCCGCACTGCTCTCCCGCGCCATCGACCAGACCTTCGCTGCGCTCGTCACAGCCAACCGGATCGAGCGCAAACCCGCGCCTTTATCGGCCCTCACCGTCGGCCTCAAATGCGGCGGCTCTGACGGCTTCAGCGGCATCTCCGCCAACCCCGCCATCGGCCAGATCTCTGACCTCCTCGTCGCCCTCGGCGGACGCACCATCCTCTCCGAATTTCCCGAACTGTGCGGCGTCGAACAAAACCTCATCGACCGCTGCGAAAGTCCGGAATCCGCCCAGCGCTTCGTCGCCCTCATGCGCGCCTA
>JAJZFR010000297.1 GCA_021805265.1 Acidobacteriota bacterium
CGCAGCGTAGAGGAGGATTTCCTTCAGGCGTGTAAGGTACTCGAAGGCTTCGTCAGGGGTGCGGAGGTCTGGCTCGGAGACAATCTCGATAAGCGGCGTGCCGCAGCGGTTGAGATCGACGTAGGTGTGTGTGAGCGAGTCAGCGAAGCCGTCGTGGATGCTCTTGCCCGCGTCCTCTTCCATGTGTGCGCGTGTGATGCCGATGCGTTTGAGGGAGCCGTCGGAGGTGGGCACGTCGATGTGGCCGTGCTCTGCGATGGGCTTGTCGAACTGCGAAATCTGGTAGCCCTTGGGTGAGTCGGGGTAGAAGTAGTTTTTGCGGGCGAATATGGAGCGCTTGCGAATCTGGCAGTTGAGAGCAAGGCCGGTGAGGACCGCGAATTCGACGGCCAGGCGATTGAGCACCGGCAGCGCGCCCGGCAGGCCGAGGCAGGTGGGGCATACGTTGGTGTTGGGCGCGGAACCGTACTGATTCGGGCAGCCGCAGAAGGCCTTGGTCGCAGTGAGGAGCTGGACGTGGACCTCGAGGCCGATGACAGGTTCGTATTTGGCGAGGAGGTCGGAGGTGAGTACGGTTGCGGTGCTCATGATGAGATTTTAACTTGGATCGTTGTCTGGGGCGGATGGGGTTCGCCTGGATTGCAGTCCAGGCGTGAGGAAGGATACCGATTCGATGCCAGCAAGTTTGGTGAGTAGTATGCCTGGACCGACAATCGGCTCCTGGGTTCCGTTGTCGTCCACGATCCATGCGGCGTCTTCGAGGAAGATGCTGTCTTCCTCCGGATCATCGGAGTAGTAGCGGACGAAACCGATAAGCGTGCGATCACGGGAGATCTGCACCAAAACATAGGAGCTAGGAATGTCCTGAAAAGCGTCGTTCCAGATGGAGCTTCTAGCTGTGCGCTGGGTGATCCTGAGCTTACGCAGAAGCTTCAGGAGCCAATCGCCATTTATGTTTGCGCTGTAGAGAAGTCCGAGAACAAATGCCAATCCTGCCATCAACGCCAGGTAAGGCCAGTTCAGCGCAAAGGTGAAATGTTCGATGTCACCGAATACGGTTTTCTGCCAACTGAGCGGTAGGGAATAGCCGAAAAAAGGAGAACTGAGAAGATAGAGAATTAGGCTGAAGAGCAAAGCCTCGATAATCTTGTCCAGCTCTGTCTGCTTCCGTCGAACAGCAAGTTTATCCACAACATACGCACAGCTAAACCCCGGGAGTAATAGCAGAAGTATGCCTAAGGCCTCAGACGTGGTAGGCAAAAGCTGACCTCGATCTATTTCGAATTCGACGTTCTAGGCAGCGGTGGCGGCTTGATTCCCTGCGGTCGGACCAGATTCTCCGGTTTCATGGGTATGAACTGAGTTGCAACCGCAGACGGCATGCTGTCATTCGCGGTTGCGGGGATACTTCTGCTCGAACCAGCTTGCTCCATTCCATTCACGGTTTCCTTGCTCATGATCCAATCCTCTGCAACCAGTATCTACCCAAACGCGTTTGCAGCGCAAAAGCCTTTGGTTATTGCGCGGGGTCGGGAGCGGTGAACGGCGAGCAGCAGGGCTTTTCGGTGGCGTGGAACTCCATGAGTTCGAGGCGGATGCCGTCGGGGTCGTAGAGGTTGAACTGTTCCTTGCCGTCGCGCCCGTTCTGGGTGTGTTTGTCGGTGTGGCCGGTGAGGCGGTTCTGGGCGGCCAGCATCTTGTAGGCCGCTGGAACGGAGACGACACCGATGGAGAGATGGTCGAGGACGCCGAGGGCCTGCTGGGTCATGTTGGCTGGAATTCCGGTGCCGGAGGGGCCGCTGGTGAGCATGTATTCGAGCCAGTCGTGGCCGTCGGGTGCCTGTTGGGAGACCCAGTCGATCTTGTCGTCGTGCATGCCGCCGAACCAGTAGGGCCGGAAACCCAGCAGGGCGCGGTAGAAGGTGTCTTCCGCGGCGCGGGAGTGGACCATGAAGCCGATGTGAATGATGTGGTTACCGACAGCGTTGGGCGCGGCAATGGGGCGTGGATGGGCGGGCGGCTGAACAAATTCGACCACGTTGCCCTCGGGATCGGCGACGCGCAAGGTGCGGCTGCCGTCGGAAAGCTGAGTGATGTGCGCGGGCGTCTTCCAGCCCTTCGCGGCGAGGTAGGCGCGCATGGCTTCGGCGTTGGTGGTGTTCCAGGCGGAGTGGTCAAGTCGGTTGACCCCGGCATTGGCGGGCAGTGGAAGAACCTCGACGAACTGGGTGGGGCTGAGCATGTAGCGGACGCCGTGGGGATTCTCCGGATCCGCGGCACGGACGGCACCGATGGCCTGGACGTAGTAACGGTCGGTTGCCTGCATGTCAGCGGCGTAGGTGGCGAGGTGGCTGATGCTGGTGATGGGCGGACGCACTGTGGAATGCGTTGGCGGTTTTGTGGCGGATGTTTGCGCGACGGCGGCAAGAGGAGCCATGGAGGCGAACAGCAGGGCAAGCGAGGAAGCAACGAAGTTCAAACGCATGGAAAACACCTCAAAAGACTCACCGACAAGATAGGCGCTGTGGGGTATGTTTTGCAAGCGCACTCAATTTGTCCGGAAGTTTGAGTAAAACCCTTTACTCGGAAGCTGCTTCCGGTGTGGGAGGGAATTTTCTGTCGCCGCTGTGGCTTCGGGCCGTACAATCCAAAGCATGTTGCCAACGAAGAAAAAAAATCTGTATATTCTGGCGGCGATGGTTGCCGCTTTTGCGATCTCTGTGTTGCCTATCAAGGCGCAGACGGTCGAGCCAGTGTCACCGTCCGATCTGGCCGAGGCGCGGTCGATCTTCAAACAGTTGATCGAGATCAACACGACGGATACTCCGCAAGGGAACGTGACAACGGCGACGACGGCGATGGAAAAGCGCTTTCAGGATGCCGGGTTTCCGGCAGCGGAGATTCACCTGCTGGGGCCCAATGCGCGCAAGATGAATCTGGTGGTGCGCTACGCGGGGACGGATACGAGCGAGAAGCCAGTGCTGTTTCTGTGCCACATCGATGTGGTGGAGGCGCTGCGCGCGGACTGGCACACGGACCCATTCCAGTTTGTCGAGCAGGACGGTTACTACTACGGCCGTGGAACGCAGGATATGAAGGATTCGGATGCGACAGTGGTGGCAACGTTTCTGCGGCTGCATCGCGAGGGATTCAAGCCGAAGCGCGGGATGATTCTGGCGCTGACGGCGGATGAAGAAGGTGGATCGTCAAATGGGGCAAGCTGGCTGGTGGAGAATCACCGCGAGCTGGTGGATGCGGCGT
>JAJZFR010000023.1 GCA_021805265.1 Acidobacteriota bacterium
GGATGGAGCCTTCCTGCTCGAGCTTGAGGAGCGCGGGATAGAGCGTTCCGTAGTTCACCTGCAACAGGTCTTCGCTGGTCTGCTCGATGCGCCGCGCCAGCCCGTAACCGTGCTGCGGCCCCAGAGTTTCGAGGGTCTTGAGCGCCATCAGCGCCAGCGTTCCCTGCCATACATCGGTCTTTTCGCCCATTGCTTTCCCCCTGCTTTCTCGCGCCGCTTTCTCCTATTGCCAACAAACAGGAGAAGAGTACGCCACTTTGTATGGGAAAGCAATAGAAGATTTGCGGAATTCTGCGAGGGCGCAGAAAGAGACGCGGAGACGACCCTGTTTTGCGGATCGCGCCGGCGCGTGCAGGGTTGCCTCAGGGGGTGGCTGGCCACGACGCAGTCAGGAGCATCTCGACATCACGAGATCGGAGCGCGGAGGGAAAGCACAGCTCTTCAGGCGATGGGGGGCATCATCCTGGTGTTCGAGTAGGTGTAGGAGATGCGGTTGATGACGGTGATGGTGGAAAGCACGGCGAGCACCCATAGCACCGGCGCCATGACGCCCCAGTGGTTGAAGAGCGCGCCGAGAATGATGAGCACAATGCGCTCGGGGCGCTCCATGAAGCCGACCTTGCAGGAGCCGATGAGGGCCTCGGCGCGGGCGCGTGTATAGCTGACCATGAGCGAGGTGACCATGACGAAGGCGACCAGAAAAACGTAGCGCAGATGGTTGATGCGGGCGTAGTAGATGATGAGTCCGAAGAAGAGAACCACGTCCGAGTAGCGGTCGATGACGGAGTCAAAGAATGCGCCGAAGACGGTGACCTGGTTGGTGCGTCGGGCGACGCGTCCATCGACCATGTCGAAGATGCCCGCGCCGATGATGACCAGGCCGGCGTAGAGGAACATGCGTCCGGAGTTCGAAGCGTTGGCGCGTCCGAAGAAAATGGCGGCGATGGTGTTGATGACCAGGCCGATAAAGGTGAGGACGTTGGGCGAGATGCGGGTGAGCGAGAGGCCGTAGACGATACGGTCAAGCAGCCATCCGCAGGCACGACCGAAGGCGCTGGTCCAGGTGGTGGCCATGGCTTAAACCTCCAGACCAGTGACCGGGGTCTGGTCGTGGATGGTGACGAGCTTGAGCACTTCGAGTTCGCGTTTGCCGCTGGGAGTGACAATGGTGGCGATGTCGCCGATCTGTTTTCCGATGAGACCGCGCCCAATGGGCGAGGTGGTGGAGATGAGTCCTTTGGCTACGTCGGACTCTTCGCTGGTGACGAGTTTGTAGACGATCTCTTCTTCTTTGGAGGCGTCGAAGACGGTGACGGTGGAGCCGAAGGCGGCTCGATCACGCGGGATGTTGGCCAGGTTGACCAGGGAAAACTCGGCCATGCGTTTTTTCATCTGTCCGAGGCGCGCGTTGACGAAATCCTGTCGCTGCTTGGCCATGTGGTACTCGGCGTTTTCCGACAGGTCGCCGAGTGCCACGGCTTTTTTGATCTCGGCGGGCAGTTCGTGGGCCAACTCGTGTTCGAGCTTCTGGATTTCCTCGAGCAGTTGCTTCTTGATGTGTTCGGTCATGTCAATCCGTTGTTGGGATGAGTTTGTCGGGATCATCCTTGCGGGCGTATGGCCAGGCAGGATGGTGATGGGAAACGTGGTAACGGCGCAACAGCATGTCCTCGGTAAAAATGGCATACGCGCCGAAAACCTGATTATACGACGATGGGTTTGGCCGGTAGGATGCCCGCGGCGGGAAAGAATCATGGAACAGATGCGGCGGATGGGTCGAGATCGGACAGGGCGGGATCGATCAGTGTCAGGGGTGGGACGGCGGGTGAGGCAGGATGGGCGTCGAGAAAGGATTGGAGAATCAGCGTGGCTGCGACCTGATCGACGAGGGGTTTGTGCTGCCTGCGATCCTTGCCTGCGGCGTAGAGGATTTCGTGGGCCGCGCGCGTGGTGAGCCTCTCATCCCAGAGGGTGAGGGGAAGGGCCGACAGGGCGGCAAGCTGTTCGGCGAAGCGCTGGATTTTGGCCGCCTGGGGGCTGATTTCACCCGAGAGATGAGTGGGCAGGCCGACGACCAGGCCGACGCAGCCGTAGCGGCGACAGAGTCGGGCCAGGGAGCGCATGTCATCGCGCGGATTGGGCTTTCGGTTGAGGGTGAGGACGGGTTGGGCGGTGAGGCCGAGTGGATCAGAGACGGCAACGCCGATGCGCTTGTTGCCCACGTCGAGGCCGAGGAAGCGCGGAGCGGCGGGTTTTTGCGTTGGCAGATTCGGAAGATCGCTCGCTCGCTCGGCCATGGGTGGATTATATGCCGGGGGCAGTGCTCTCGTTTCGTGTGAACAGAATGGACCAGCGATGGGCAAGTACAATGATGGATTGAGCACGCCCACATGGGGCGAGACTTTCTGGAGAGCGAGAAGCGATGACAGGCCAGCGAAGGATGGGCGCGCGCAAGAGACCTGGAGCTGGCGTCTGGCTGTTGCTGACGGCCGTGGCATGCGCGGCGGCCTGGTATGGAGCGATGCCGACCGGTCCCGCGGAGGCGACTTTTGTGGAGATCGCGCCGGGTAGTTCGACGAGCGCGATTGCGTCCGCCCTGGAGCAGGCTGGCGTGATTCGCAGTCGATATGCGTTTGACGCATTGCGGCTGTGGAAGCGGGGGCGGCTGAAGGCGGGCGAGTATCGCTTTGACGGAGCAGCCACGGTGGCGGGCGTCTATGACCGGATCGCGCGGGGGGATGTTTACACGATCGCGGTTACGATACCGGAGGGCGCGAATCGATTCGAGATCGGCAAGCGGCTGGAGCAGGCGGGGCTGGGAAGCGAGGACGGATTTCTTTCGGCAACGGTGAACGAGCGGGGAACGATAGCCGATATGGACTCCACTGCAGCGAATCTCGAAGGCTACCTGTTCCCGGACACCTACCGGTTTGGCCGCAGGGCAGGCGAGGCGCAGATGGTGGGCGCGATGGTGCGTCGATTTCGCGCCGAAGCGCTGCGGCTGGGGTTGACGAGGGACTTTCATCGCGTGGTGACGCTGGCCTCGCTGGTGGAAAAGGAGACGGCGGTGACGGAGGAGCGGCCGCTGGTGGCGAGTGTGCTGGAGAATCGGCTGGCGAAAGGAATGCCATTGATGACGGACCCTGCGGTGATCTATGGTCTGGAGGCCACCGGGCAGTGGCGGGGGACGATCTATGCCTCTGATCTGGACGATGGAAAGCGGGATACTG
>JAJZFR010000074.1 GCA_021805265.1 Acidobacteriota bacterium
CGGATGCGAGCGGGTTTATCCCGTGGTCGATGGAATCCCGGTGCTGATCGCGGGCTGAGTTCTCTGCCGCAGCGGCATCGAGCGTTCAGCGCCTGAGGTAAAAGGGCCGCACAATGGCCCAGGCAAAGATCACCGCCGCAAGGATGGCCCCAGCCAGCAGGCTGTAGATCACTACCAGGTTGACTCCAGACGTCGGCTTGGCTTCCGCCAACTCGGGCTGGCGTTTTTTACCGGGATCGGCTGCACTGCTCATACTGAACTACTCATACCGAACTACTCATATTTGAGTGACTCGACCGGGTCCATCTGGGCCGCGCGCGTCGCCGGGACCGTGCCAAAGATCACCCCAACCACCAGCGACACGCCAAGCGCCGCGACAATCGACCACGGCGAGATGGGAATCGTGTACGTGGTGAACATGCGCACGGAGAGCGGCAGCGCCAGCCCGAGCAGTGTGCCCACAATGCCGCCGGCCAGCGAAATCATGACCGCCTCGGTCAAAAACTGGAGGCGAATCTCGCGCGAAGTCGCTCCCAGCGCCTTGCGGATGCCAATCTCCCGGATGCGCGAGCGCACGTTGGCCAGCATGATGTTCATGATGCCCACGCCCCCCACTGCGAGGGTCACCATGGCCACGGCGATCAGTACGGCGGTCAGTCCGGTGGCGATCTGGCCTGCCATGGTCAGCACCTCGGTGAGCGTGGTGGTGCGGTAGACCGAGCTAGGCTTGTGGCGCGCCTTCACGATGCGCACAATGGCCTTGGCCGCATCCGGCACGTCGTCCATGCTGCGCAGCGAAAAGTAAATCTGCTTCACATTGTCGGTGCCGGTGAAGTAGCGCGCCACCGAGTACGGGATCAGGATCGTGTTGTCCGAAATCTCCGACTGGCCAAAGTCGTCCACCGACTCGCGAAAGGTCCCGATAATGGTGAAGGGAATGCCGGTGATCGAAAAGCTCTGCCCGACCGCCGCGTCCGCCGAGCCGAACATTTGTTTGGCGAATGGAATCGTCACCACGGCGCATTGGATGTGCGCGCGCTCATCCTCGCCATCCATGAAGCGCCCGTCGGTGACGATCAGGTTGCGCACCATCTGGTACTCGGGCACCACGCCGAGCACCAGCGTGTCCTTGACCACGCCGCCCCCGAAGGCAACCCGGTCGTGCATCTCGAGCACCGGCGAGGAGTACTGGACGCTGGGCAACTGTGCCACCACGGCGCGCTCGTCCTCGCGCGTCAGGTAGTCGTTGTACTCCACGTTTTCCGTGCCCACCGCGCCGCCGCCCGCGTACTCGAGCTCGACCATGTTGGTGCCGATCTTCTCGATCAGGCCGAGCGCATACTCGCGCCCCGTCAGGCCGATCGTGACCACCAGGATCACCGATGCCGAGCCGATCACCATGCCCAGCGCGGTCAGTGCGAAGCGCCCCTTGCTGGCGCGAAACGAATCCACCGCAAGCCGCATCGTCTCCTGAAAGGAGATGGTGCGGCGCGCGCTTTTCAGCATGGCGCGAAAGGCTTCCTGGCGGGCGTGTTCTGCGGCAGTCATTCGTATCGGTCTGGCGTATCGGTCCGGATTCAATCCGCCTCGGCAACTCCCGCTGCACGGGGACTTGCCGAAGCCTGCTTCCAGCTTACCTGTTCGATGCCGGACGACGCCACGAGGCTTCTATTCCGGATCGTATTTGTCGAGCCAGAGCAGCTCCTCGCGCAACTTGATGTAGCCGTGCCAGGGATTGTTGCCCAGCCCATGGCCCTCGCCGGGAAAGACCAGAAAGCTGTGCGGAATGTCGAGCTGCTGGAGCGCGCGTTCGAGGGTAACGCCTTCCAGGTAACTGACGCGCACGTCGTGATTGCCCTGCACAATGTGGGTCGGGGTGCGCACGCGGTCCATGCGGAAGAGCGCGGCCTCGGATTGATAGAGGGCCGGGTTTTGCCACGGCGCGCCATTCAGATACCAGGCGTCGTCGTAGGTCACATCGTCGTTGCCCCAGTTGGCCGCGTGCTCGACCGCGCCGGCACCGGTGACGGCGACTTTGAAGCGGGTGGTCGCGGTGATGAGCCAGTTGGTCATGTAGCCGCCGTAGCTGTAGCCGCCAACGGCCAGCTTGTCCGGATCGGCAATACCCTCCCCGACCAGCGCGTCCACGCCCGCCAGGATGTCCTCGCCCGGCTTTGACACCAGGTGAGGCTGGATGCCCAGCATGAAAGTGTCCCCGTAGCCGGTCGAGCCGCGATAGTTGGGCCGGAAGACCAGCCAGCCTTTCGCTGCGGCAAGCGTGGCCCAGTCGTACCAGTCAGCCCCGAAGCGGTCGCCGTCGGCGTCGGCCGGGCCACCGTGGATGAAGGTCAACATGCGCAGATGCTTTGCGTTTTCCTTTCCCGGCGGGTAGATCAGGACGCCCTCGACCTCGACGCCATCCGGAGCCTTCCAGCGATAGGTGCGCCAGGTGGGCTGCGCGCGCTCGCCAAAGATCGGGTTGAAATGGGTCAGCGCAGTGAGCTGGTCGGGGTGCAGCGCGTCGGCGGCAAGATACGCCTGAGCTGGGTGGTTGATCGAAGACTGCTGAACCAGCAGCGCATGGCCCGAAGCGGGCGCGGAGAGCGCGCTGTACGAGCCTGCCCGGCCCGGCAAGGCAATGGCCTGGTCGCCATCCACGCGGTAAAGCTGCTCCGCTGTGCCCTTCAGCCCGAGCGCGATCTCGGTGCCATCCGGCATCCGGATAAAGTTCTCGAAGGAACCGGTAAAGTCGCTGCCCAGCCGGGTCGTCTTGCCGGAAGCAATCTCCATCCGGTAGAGTCGGCCCTGCACATCCTGATACGGCCCTTCGAGCGAGCCGCCTGCGGCGTGGACGATGAAGTCAAGCGCCGCGCTGTCACTCGACCACCGCAGACCGTCTTCCAGAGCCTGATTGTGGGTAAGCTGTTTCACTTCCCCGCCCTGCGCTGGCACAGAGTAGATTTCAATCTCCGACGGGTTCTCCATGCGATGGCTGAAGGAATTGGTAAGAAAGGCAATCTGCTTTCCGTCCGGCGAGGGGGTAATGTCGTCGATTTCGAGCTTGCTGTGGGCGATGGTCGCGGCATCCGGCGGCAGGGGTGATCGATCGTCCTTTTTCTTCGCGGGGTGGGGCATGGGCACGGCCTTGTCGAGGTGAAGCGCGGCCTCGAGCGGAATGGCCAGCAGCACGTCGCCGCGCTCCTGTTCCCGCCAGCGGATCACGTCCT
>JAJZFR010000216.1 GCA_021805265.1 Acidobacteriota bacterium
TCGTTGCCGATGTCGCTGATGATGACGACGCGCGGATGCCCGGCGAAGCTGTCCACGGGTGGTGCCAATGCGGGCTGAGCAACCCCGCAGGCAGCAATCAGTGCAATAAACAGCGCTGTGGCCATCCCGCGAACCGCTCGACGACAGTTCAATTGTTTCTGTTGCATGTCTCCGCCGATCTGTGCGCATGAGCGAATCTGCGCGTAAACCAATCGCGTATAAACCAATCTTTGATCGGGCATATCCCCTGATCTGGCCAAAAAAATCAGTCAAACAATGCCAGGCTTGCATCGACGCGGTCCAGCGAGAAACCCGGCGCAGCCGACAGGCTGCTGTCAACCTCCAGCACCACGGCTGGTTTGCTTTCGAGCGCCTTCACGGCATCCACGGCGCGCTTCCAGTCGATGGTTCCCTCCCCCGGCCACAGGTGTTCGTCGCGCGTACCGTGGTTGTCGTGGACATGCACAGACCGCACGCGGCTGCCCAGCGTCTGAATGGCCGCGTCAATGCCGACCGTTCTGTAGGCGTGGCCCAGGTCGAGGCAGACGCCGATCCGCTTCAGGTGGCCGACGGTCAATATCTCGATCAGGTGTTCCGGCGTGGTCGGCTCGTTGGTCAGGTTTTCCACCAGAACGCGCACGCCCAGCGGCTGGGCAAAAGCATCCAGATGCTCGAGCGCGGTCAGAGCATGTTCGAGCGTACGCTGGGACCAGCTATCGCCACGTTCGCCCAGGTCCACAATCATGTTTTGGAACGGAATCAATTCCGCAGTTTCGAGCGCGCGTTTCATCTCGTCCATGGCGTCGATGCGTCGCGACTTTTCCGGATGGAGCAGGTTGACGGCGGGCGCTCCTGCGCGGCCCATCTCCCGGTCGGGAAACAGCGGCGCATGCAGGCTCCAAGCAGTTAGAGTGTGCGATTTGAACCACCCGGCCAACTCCTGAACATGCTCGCGATCCGTGTAATCGAAGTGCTGCCGCGCGGCGAATACCTCGACCGCTTCGACCGGATGCGCGGCAATCCTGTCCAGCAATCCAGGATTGAGCCGATGCCGAAGAAACAGATATGTCGATAGGCAACGCAACATCGTTTTTCAAACCTCGCGGCTGCGCTCGTTCCACAGCCGTATCCCCATCTTCTCACTCATGGGTCGGCCTCGGGAGTAGCCGCGTCGATACCTCCGTGCGCACTGCGGGCGATAAGCTCACACAGCGCGTAGTCCCAATCGTTCGAGCGCCACGCGCGGCAGCGCCGAACCGAGCGCGTCGAGCATCCTCCCGGTAACCAGCAGCCACAGCGTCGCACCGACGGCCAGTTCGCCGGCATCCATCAGCCTGCCACGCATCGTGATCACATGCGTGGCCAGCCACAGCGCAAGCCAGACCGCGCCGCCGCCGCAAACCCCCGCAACCACGCAGCGACCCAGCTCGCGCGCATCCAGGCTGGCGAGGGAAACCATGCGTCGCGCATGCAGCAGAGCAGCCAGCGAAACCGTCTGCATGGTGATGCCAATATCAGAAGCAATCGCCAGTCCCATCGCTCCGTGGGTACGAAACAGATACGCATAGACGGGCAGCGAAAGCAGAGTGACGACAGTGCCCGCCAGCATGGGCAGGAGCGTGTTTCCCGCTGCATAAAAAGCACGTGCGTAGATGGCCTGTGCCGACCACAGAAAAAGCGAGACGGAGAAGATGGCAAAGTAAGTCGCCGTCACCGCAGTATCTGCAGCGTGAAATCGCCCGCCAAGCAAAATGAGGTCCACCAGCGCCGGAGCCAGCGCAATCATGGCCGAGGCCGCCAGCAGGCCCAGAGCGGCCACGCGGGAAACCGATTCGGCGACCTCCAGTGCAAATTCATAGCGCTTCTCCCTGGCCCAGAGCCGGGCGAAGAACGGCATGGACGCAGCACCGGCGGCCTGCGCCAGCACCGCCATCGGCGCAGTGAAAAGCTGCTTGGCATAACTCATCAGCGCCACTGCGCCAGCACTGTGCGAGGCGTAATGGCTGATGATCCAGTTATCCGCCGTCACCAGCGAAACGCCCACCATCAGCGGCACGGAGAGCCTCACCCACTCGCGAAACCCTTCATCGCGCCAATCCAGAATCGGCCGGTATCGCGTGCCCACGCGCCAGGCTCCAGCCGCATTCAACAGGAACGGGCCAAGCAGTGCGCCCGCCACCGTTCCGTACGCCAGCGAAACCACCCCGTAGCGATGCGCCAGAAACACTCCGCCGAGAATCGTCCCCAGGCTGTAGATCAACGGGGCCACGGCCTGAATGGTGAACTGCTTCCGCACCAGAAGCACCGCGCCAAAAACGCCGCCGGCAAAGAAACAAAGCTGCGCCGGAAGCAGGATGCGCGTAAGGTGAACGCAGAGCGCAGCCTTGGCCGCGTCAAAGCCGGGAAACAGCCAGTGGATGCACCACGGCGCGCCCCACTCGGCCAGCAGAATCGCCCCGCCCAGCACCAGCACCATGGTGGTCAGAATGACGGAAAGCGAGCGCTCGCCCTGCTCTTCGCGGCCCGTGTCGCGATACTGCGTCAGGATGGTGACAAAGGTGATCGAAGCCGCGCCGCCAACGAGAAAATACGCGATCATGTCAGGCAACTGAAAGGCTGCAACGAAGGCGTCGGCCTGTACGCCGCGACCGAAGACCAGCGCAATATACTTCACCCGCACCAGCCCGATCAGCCGCGAAAGAGAAGCTGAAATCATCAGCAGGACGGTCGCCGTATACGCAGTGTGGCTGTGCGCAGGATTGAGTAGCCGCAACAGCTTCGCCAGGCGCGATGGGCGCGCGACGGACGATCCGGGTTCTGCGATGCTGGGCGGTGTGGGCATTGTTTTGATCGGATGATTCAGTGCGATTCTACCAGTGGTCCAGGTTCGAGTCTGTGCTGTGTCGGAGGAAGTTCATAGCTGGCACAAGCCTTCCTCACAGGCTGAGAATATTTCAGAGTTTGCGCGCCAGTTTGTGATCGTCCATGCATACGGCAATCAACTGATTGGCAGCCAACGACTCGGCGACCTCCACCTCGATAAAATTATCCGTCAGGGCCAGCGTTCGCCCCTTGGCGGCAATCGATGCCGGCGTATTCAGCGTAATCGCAGGCAGCGGCGTGCCGCGCATGCGAGCGCGGAAGGCTGCTGATTTTTGATCTGCAAGCTGACCGAGCGCCTGCATCCGCTCGCGAACAGCCTGGGGCGCAACGGGCGTCTCCTG
>JAJZFR010000157.1 GCA_021805265.1 Acidobacteriota bacterium
AGATCCGCAGCGTAAGCGAAATCAACTGCGGAGACCGCCGTGATCGGACGCGCTTCAATCGCCTCCGGAGCAACCGTTGCCCGCATGGCCAGACGCATCAGTATCGCCAGCTTCGCCCGCGCGTCATACCCGGCCACGTCCTCAGTCGGATCGGCCTCGGCGTAGCCCTTGGCCTGCGCCTCGGCAAGCACCGGAGCATAATCCAGCCCGCGCTCCATGCTACTCAGAATGAAGTTGCACGTCCCGTTCAGAATCCCTTCCACACGCTCGATCCTGTCGCCCGAAAGCCCGTGTTCCAGGCCCGGAATCACAGGAATCCCGCCCGCAACCGCCGCCCCATACAACAGATGGCAGCCACGCGCGGCGGCCAGCGCCTCAAGCTCCGGACCGTGACTCGCGATCAGCTTCTTGTTCGCCGTCACCACGCTTTTGCCCGCTTCGAGCGCGCGCCGAACCCATGTTCCCGCCGGCTCGAGGCCGCCTGCCAGCTCCACAATCACGTCCACCGCCGCATCCGCCGCAAGCACCGACTCGAAGTCTTCGGTCCACTCAACTGACCCCGGAACCCACTCCACGCGCTTCCGAGCCACGTTGCGATTGGCAATCATCGTCAACTGCAAACCTGCCGGCGCAGACTCGACAAGAATCCGAGCTACCGAGCCGCCCACCGTGCCAAAACCGAGAAGCGCCACGCGCAGCACTGCGCGGTCTGCCGCGCGATCAGGTTGAGTGGCAGAGCCGAGCTGCTGCAAGGACAATTTGGAACTGGTATCGGACAAGATGACTTCCTCAAAAAATATTCTCTCCATCATAAATGCAGCGCGGACGAGGCCGCAGGATGAGGCTGCCCTCACGGTGGTCGGAGTCACCGCCAGGCCTCCTGTAGCATGAGTGTGGATGAAGCGTGTCGTTCCTAGTCTGCTGGTGTGCCTGCTCACCCTTCTCTCGGGGCCAGGGCTGCGGATGACGACGCTTCCGGAACTGCTCGCTACGCTCCACGGCGCAGACCCTGCACAAGCGCTTCTGCCCGCCTGCTGCCGCCGCAACGGCGCACACCACTGCGCGATGCAGATGGCGCAGATGTCGGCCACTGAGAACGCTGAGCACAATCGTCGGGCTGCGTTCTCCACGCCAGACACCTGCCCCTGTTTTCCCCGTACGCTGGCTCGTTCGGCTCCCGAAACTCCAGCCGTCCTCACTGCGGCAATTCTGCTCTCCGGCCAGGTCGCGACCGACAACCTGGCTCGCATACGCCTCCTGTCTGTTCACGCCCGCTGGCTCAGCTTGCGTGCCGACCGGGGCCCTCCTGCAACCTCTCAGATATAAATAATCCTCCATTGCCGCTGGTGCTCGTCTGACCGCGCTTGCCCGTTATATATCGACTGCGCGCGCAGCGTTTCACTGGCCCATGGCCTAGCCATTCGGCTCGGTTCGCACGTCTTGCTGCGTCTTTCGGAGTTTTGCATGTCCCGGATTCGTCATTTTGTACCCCCCTTGTTGATTGTTTGCTGCGCAGCAGCCTTTGCCACGGATTTGTCTTCCGTCCACGGCATCGTCCACGATCCGCAGCATTTTCCGGTTTCGGGCGCGGAGGTAACCATCCGCGCGGCAAGCTCTGAACTCGTCTTCCACGCGCGAACCGAAGCTGCCGGAGCATTTGCGCTGAACGCAATTCCCATCGGCGATTACCGCATCACCATCACAGCCCCTGGTTTCGCCAGGCTTGAAACCACGATTACGATCCTCTCGGGAACCCACGACGTATTACATTTCCCGCTGCGTATTACATCCAACTCGGAAACCGTCACGGTCCAGGCCACCCAGGCCGATACCGTCACACCCACCACCACCATCAATCGACAGCAGATCGACCAGACCCCCGGCGCAAGTCGCACCCTGGGCATGGAGATGATCACCGACTACGTCCCCGGAGCCTACATGACGCATGACATGCTCCACATGCGCGGCGGACACCAGACCACATGGATGCTCGACGGCATCGCCATCCCCAGCACCAAGATCGCCTCGAACGTCGGCCCCCAGATCGACCCCGGCGACATCGAGCAACTGGAGACCGATCGCGGCAGTTATTCGGCCGATCTCGGCGACCGCACCTACGGAGTCTTCAATGTGCTGCCGCGCAACGGCTTCGAGCGCAGTCGCGCTGGCGACCTTCGACTCTACGGTGGCAACCTGGGCGAGTTCGAAGAGCAAATATCGCTCGGCGACCACACGGCAAATACAGCCTGGTACACCAGTCTTACCGGATCCCGTGCCAACTACGGCCTGGCCACCCCGGTTGCAAACATCTACCACGACTCCACCAACTCCGAAAGCCTGTTTGCCTCCGTCATTCGCAACCTGTCACCCAGCGATCAATTGCGCTTCAGCGGGCAGTATCGACAGGACTACTTCGACATCCCCTACGACCCCAGCACCACCGACTGGCAGTACCAGTCCGGTTACTACAACTCAACCGGTCTGCGCGACGCCCAGCAGGAGCGCGACGCCTTTTTCATCGCCAACTGGGTCCACACGGCTTCCCCAAAATTGCTTTACCAGGTCGCGCCCTTCTACCATCTCAACCAGGCCGACTACAACTCGCTTCCCACCGATCTTCCCGTAGCCACCACCTGGCATCAGCAGTCCGATTACGCCGGGATGCAGGCCGATCTCCACGCTGAACTGCCGCAGAATAGCTTTTCCGCTGGCCTTTATTCCTTTTACCAAGCCGAGAACGACCTCTTCGGAATCCAGATCAACAGTGGTTCTTCGGCGAGCGTCCCCGGCCAGTCTGCCGCCACGGACGCTGGACTCGTCGAGTTCTATCTCTCCGATCACTGGCGTGTCAATCGCTACATCACGCTCATGGGCGGTATGCGATTTTCCATTTTCCGTAGCCTCCTGAACGAGTCGGCGAACTACCCGCGCATCGGCGCAACCGCCGAGATTCCCCGCCTCCACTGGGTTCTCCGCAGCTTCTACGGCCACTTCTTCCAACCCGCCCCGGTCGAAACCGTTTCGAGCGCACTCCTCGATTACGTCACCCATCAGTCCGGCGAAAACACCTTCGTTCCGCTCCCCTCCGAACGCGACGAGGAGCATCAGTTCGGCATTCAGATTCCCGAGCGCGGCTGGCTTCTCGACATCGACAACTTCGAGACCCGCATCAACAATTTTCTCGATCATTCGAATGTCGGCGAGTCGAACATCTACTTCCC
>JAJZFR010000250.1 GCA_021805265.1 Acidobacteriota bacterium
GGGTCGGTGTTGTCGGTGATCAACCATCCGCGGCTGAACCACCAGATGCAGCTTGATTCCGGGTTGCTGGCGGAGGAGTCGAGTGAGCTGTTGAGGGCGTTTTTTCGCGAGCGACGGTGAATGGACCGCTTATCTGTCGGGTAGCTGCCTGAGTATCTGGATGCCTTTGCGGTAGTCGATCTCCGGCTGGACGGGCGCGTAGTCGGACATTTCGAGCGTGGTGTCGAGAGAGACAGGCTTGAACAAAACGCGCGCGCTCATCGCGAGGACCATGCGGGTGATGCGCCATTGATCCCAACCGACGTTCTGTTGTTCGATGAGGAGGGATCCGCCCTTGTCGAGTTTGCCAAAGAATCCCCAACCGTATTCAACATCGCGGATGCGTGTGCATTGGAGTCGTGTAACGCGCTGGGAGGCGACATCGATCCAAAGCTCGCCAGCCATGGCCTTGAGCACCTGAGTTTCTATATCGACGGGATCGAAGTCGGGGTTTGGCTGAAAGGTGAGGCGATAGACGGGCCCCTGGGGGGTGGTGAGGATGCCGGTGTAGTGATAGAGGAAGGCATCGGGGAGGGCGTGGATGATCTTGCGGAGGCGCCCGCTGTCCTGAGCTTCGCGCTGCTGGCGATGACGCTGGAGCGCGGGATCATCGAGCAGAGCCTGGAGGCGGTTTTCTTCCAGTTGTTGGCGTTCGGGGCTGAGCGGCTGGTTATTGAAGGCGACCAGGTGGGCCACGTCGCCGTCGCGGGTCTCGACGATCCATTTGGTGGTGGCGAGGCGCGGGCTGCGCTTGCACAAGCGATAGCGCATGAGGAGAGCGGGGGCGTGGATGGACAGGTATTCGCTGGCGAGAACGCGGCGGACCATGTCCTGTGCCTGAGCATCGGTGGGCGTTTGTGCCCATGCCCCGAGGGTTGAGAAGGCGACGAGCAGAGCTGCGAAAGAGCAGGTGTGCAGGTCGGCGAGGATGGAGTATCGTCTCTTCACACAGGCTCGAACGGGATGGAGAGCTACAGGCGACTGGATTCAAGTTACACGGATTGGACGCGCGGCGGGGGCATGGGTTGCAAGGATTTCCGCGAATGGCGCGGGATGGGTCTGGTTCTCAATCCGGTTCCCCTTGTAGATGAGCTTTCGAGAATTTTTGTCATCGCGCGGCAGGGTTGCTATAGTTCGGGCAGGGACCACAGACTGGACCCGGCAAAGGATAACGCTCATGGCCGTGGAAAATGCACCAGCTCGAATCGGGAAGTCGGTAATGATTCGAGGCGAAGTGAAGGGCAGTGAAGACCTGTATGTCGATGGCCGGGTGGAGGGAACGATCAGTCTTTCGGAGAGCCGTCTGACGGTGGGTCCGAACGCGACACTGGTTGCCGATGTGGCGGCACGGGACGTGCTTGTGCTGGGCGCGGTGCAGGGGAACATCGTGGCGAGCGGTCGGGTGGAGTTGCGCGCGGGTTGCCAGGTGAATGGGGACATACGCGCGTTACGGCTGGCGATCGAAGACAACGCGATCTTTCGCGGCAAGGTGGATTTGACGCAGGCGACCGGGGCGGGCAAGCCGGCATCGATCGAGAGCGTGAAGGCCGTGGAGCCGGCGCAGCTTCCGCTGACGGAAGAGCAATAGCCTGGAGTGCGGCCGGAATGGTTGCCGACCGCGAAGGTACGGTGTGTTGATTTCGGAGAGAGGCTATGCTCAGCAGGTTGTTTGATCGGCAGCCGGGCGGCGCGTTGGACCATCCGACTCAGTTGACGCGGGCGGCCAGGCAGCCGCGCCACTCAGGCGGATGGGATGCGTTGCGAAAGCACCTGGTGGCCAATCCCGGGCTCAGTGTGCTGGATGTTGGATTGACGTCGGCAGCGAATATCAACCTGCTGACAGAGATGGGACACAATGTGTACATGGCGGATCTGCTCGAGGATGCCTACTCGGACGAATGGCGGTCGGGCGTGGACGAAGATGGCAAGCCAGTGTGGGATGTGGAGCGTTTCGTCGAGCAGAACCTGAGCTTTTCCGGGCGGATGTTCGATGTAGTCCTGCTGTGGATGACGCTCGATTATCTGCCCGAGCCTCTGATTGCCCCGGTGGTTTCGTCGCTGCATCGGTCGATGACGATGGGGGGGCAAATGCTGGCGTTTTTCAACACCAAACTGATTCCGGATCTGGCCCCTTATTACCGGCTTCACCTGACGGCAACCGATGACATCGAGTTGCAACTGGCACAGCCGTATCGCCAGCAGCGGGCGTTGACGAATCGGAATATCGAACGGTTGTTTGCGGACTGGAGCGGGTTGAAGCAGTTTCTGGCCAAAGACGGGGTTTCCGAGTCGATCCTTTACCGGTGATATTTTGGAGAAGTGCCGGGTTGCGTGCGTTCGGAGTCGCGGAATCATATACCGGATTGCGCGAGATGAAAGCGAAGATTTCAGAAGCGGAGTTCCGGCGCATCGCCTGAAGATTTTCGTCATCCATAGATACAGTTGTGAGCAGGTTCGAGACGCAAGTCGGGGTTCCTTTTTTATCGGAATATAAGACGGGTATCCAGAACCAATGTCATGACCATTTTTTGAACCTGGAGAGAGTATGAGTTTGTTGCATGGAACGAAAGTCATGTGGCTCGGTCACGCGACCGTACTGGTGGAGATAGCTGGCGGGGTTACGATCCTGATCGATCCTTTTCTGGACCATAACCCAAGTTACCCGAAGGACTATTCTTTGCCCGCCAGGATCGATTATGTCCTGCTGACCCATGCGCACATGGATCACACGGCGGACGCGATTCCGGTGGCGAAGAAATATGGGGCGACCGTGGTGGCGATTCACGAACTGGCCTGCTACATGGCGGGCAAAGGCGTGGAGAAGACGATTGGCATGAATCTGGGCGGGACGGTATCGCTGCCCGGCGTGGAAGTGATCATGGTCGAGGCCAAACACTCGTCGAGCATCCAGGAGGGAGAAGCGATTCTGTATCTCGGGGATGCGGCTGGATTTGTACTGGCAATCGCAAATGGTCCGGTGCTGTACCACGCGGGCGATACTTCAGTGTTCAGCGACATGAACCTGATTCGCGAACTGTATGCGCCGGAGGTTGCGATGCTGCCGATTGGCGGGCATTACACAATGGGACCGAAGGAAGCAGCTCTGGCCGTGAGCTACCTGAAGCCGAAATTGATCCTGCCGCTGCACTGGGGAA
>JAJZFR010000049.1 GCA_021805265.1 Acidobacteriota bacterium
TGGCCCCGGCAATCTCCGCCACGTTTGTCGTGGGACTTTCCGGCCACTTTTTGCCCGAGGTCACGCTGACCGCGCTCTACCGCGGATGGTACATGGCCGATGCGCTCGGACTCTTTCTGGTTACTCCGCTGGTGCTCATGATCGGGCGCGACGAAAGCGTGGAAGTCTTCCGCAGAAAACAGTTGCCCCAGACGCTCCTGCTGCTCGCGCTGGTCCCCATACCCAATCTGCTCCTCTCCTCGCCACAACGCATTCCACTGCTGTTCTTCGACTATCCGCTGCTCGTCTTTGTCGCCTTTCGGCTGGGCATGGGCGGCGCGGCCATCAGCGTACTGCTCATGGCGATCCCTGTCTTCCATTACGCGTTCAGCGGTGTCGGTATTTTTGGCATGCATGCATTCGCCGACACCCATGTGCGTATTTTTCTCCTTCAGTCCTATCTCTTCATCCAGCTTGTGATGGTCTATCTCATCTCCTCCGTGCTTGCCCATCAGAAGCGGCTTCAGCGCGACCTGGAAAAGAGCGAAGAGCGGTATCGCAGCCTTGCCGACAACTCCTGGGATGTCATCATCCAAAGCGATGCCAGCGGTAAGCGCCAGTATGTCTCCCCGGCAGTTGAAGAAATCATCGGCTGGACCAGGCAGGAGATGCTCGATGGCACTTTTGGTGACTACATTCACGGTGCCGATCTGGCTCGCATGGAAGAGATGATGCGACGGCTCCGCGAGGATGACGACAAACAGACCCTTCTGTTCCGAATGCTCCACAAAAATGGCGGCTACCTGTGGATGGAAATCAAAGTTCGCGCGGTGCGAGACCCGAAAACCGGCGAACTCAAGGAAACCGTCTCGGTCATGCGCGACGTCTCGGACCGCGTGGCGCGGGACAAGGAAATGAAGGACGCCGTGGCGCGCGCTCAGGCTCTCGCCATGACCGACGAACTCACTGGCCTCGGAAATCGACGCGGCTTCGACGAGATGCTCGACGCAGCCTGGAGTCAGTCCGCTGCGCTTCAGTCTCCTCTCTCCGTGCTCATGATCGACGCCGACAACTTCAAGCTCTTCAACGACGAGCACGGCCATCTCGCAGGAGACGCCTGTCTGCGCATGTTGGCCAGCCTCATCTCCAACTGCATCCGCAAGCCAGCCGACTACCCGGCCCGCTATGGCGGCGAGGAGTTCTCCGTCATCCTGCCAAACACCGACGCCCGGGTCGCCGAGAGCATCGCCGAACGCATTCGCTTCACCATTGCTGGCGCTTCCGTTCACAGTGGTAGCCTGGGCGGTGCCTCGGTGACTGTCTCCATCGGCATCACCACCCGCATCGCCAACGCCAGCCTATCTCCCCGCGACTTCATCCGCGCCGCCGACGCCGCGCTCTACGACGCCAAACGCGCTGGACGCAACTGCATCCGCCAGCGCACCTGATCCGCGCGCCTGATCCGCTGTCTACGCCTCTACTGTGTGCTGGTACCCCACACGATCCCACGGCCCCCGGTGCCCACATAGACCGTTCCAAAGGTCCGCATATCGCCGGTAATCCACGTCGGATTTCCATACTCGTGCGCGGCATCGTTGATCTGAATCCAGCTTCCGCCGCCATCCGTTGACCGGTAGATTCCCTGCGTTCCGGAAACGATTCCGTCCAGATACAGCGTCAACGCGGCGGTCGAGCCAGGCGCGGCCTTGCCAAAGCCCAGATACTCCGCCGACTGAACGCTCGCCAGCGCGCCCAGGCTCGGCGCTGTCGCCGTGCCCTGGTTCGAGTAAAGCCCACCGCTCCCCGCCAGCCACACCGAACCCTGCACATCGGGCAGCGCATAAAGTCGACCGCTCGCGGGAAGATTGCTCTGGATCACCGTCCACGTGGCTCCCGCATTCACGCTCAGGTACAGGCTCGTGCCCGCGTAGCCGTATCCGATGCCCGGTTGCCTGCGGTCGCTCACCACCTGCGCCTGGGCCGGAATTCCCGCCGCCGCCAACCAGTTTGCGCCCCCGTTCGTCGAATACCACACCGAACCCGTATCGACTGGCGACCACACTATCGAGCTGCCATCTGCCACAATCGCAATCTCGCCGCCACCCTTCGCCGTGCCCGCAGGCACTGCGCCAAATCCCGACCACGTAAGCCCGCCATCATTCGAAATCGATCCGTAGGGCGTCGTTCCCTCGGTAACGCGAACCACTGTAGTCGGCGCGTTCTGGGCAAAATCCATCGTGCTCGATGTCGCCTGAGGGTTCTGAAACATCTGTTGCGGAGGCGAGGCGCTCAGGTTCGGGTGAGCAAAGCCAGTGATGTCGTAAAGGCTGCTCAGCAGCAGCGTATTGCCACTGGGCGGAGCAAGCAACTGCGCCACCACGGTCTCTTCCACGCCCTGCGCGCCAATCGTCCAGTCCACCGTCTGGTTCGAGTCCGCAGCCGTCAGGTTGGTCGTGCTCCAGATCGTCTCGCCCGTGCCATAGAGCGCGTGCGCCGAGTTGAAGGGGTCGATCACGAGCGATGTCGCCCAGTTCCCTGTACCCACCGGACCGTGAAACGCCACCCACGGCGCGAGCGTTGCATCATGCGAGCCGCCCGTCGAGGAAATATCCCTCCACGTCGCGCCGTAGTTCGTCGAGCGGAAGATCGTGTCTCCACCCGGCGCCGTGTACTGATCCAGCGTCGCCACCAGCAGCGTCCCGGCGCGCTCAGGATCGACCGCCAGACCGCCATAGCCGCCCACGCCCGGCAGGGCAATCAGCGCCCAGGTGCCGGTCGTCCAGTTCGCGCCCGGCGTGTATTTCCAAAGCTGGCTCGTCGTCATCGCATCCGGCCCCGGCTGGTCGCCGTAGAGAATGTAAATGGCTCCATCCGGACCCAGCAGCGCGTGCAGCGGCGCAAGCCCCGTCGGCTGCCCGGCGACAGCCGTCCATGTGCTCGACGCAGTGCCCCCGTTGGTGGTTACATAAAGCCCCTGTGCGTCTGTTCCGGTGCCCGCCGCCGCCGCATATACCACCGGCGTCAGCCCCCCGGCCTTGCTCGATGCCACAGGCAGCACCGCGATAATCCCCGAACCATTCGCTGTCTTCGTCACCGGCATTCCGCTTACCGGTGCCCAGCTCAGGCCGGAGTTCGTCGAGATCTGCAGGCCCGCAACCCGCGTACCAAAATACACGATATTCGGCGCATTCGGATCCACCGCAATCCGCT
>JAJZFR010000030.1 GCA_021805265.1 Acidobacteriota bacterium
CCCAGGGTCAGGCGTATCCTCAGGCAGCTTCCCTCGCCGTCGAAACCGATCAGGTCGCTGCCACCAATGACGGCGCGCACATTATCGGTGTCGGCTTGAACGGCGGCACAACCCCAACCCTGACCGACGTCAGCGTAAATCTTTTCGCAAGCCTGGTTAGCGGAGCCTGCCCGGCGGCAGAGAACGGGATCACGATTGCCACGCCGTTCACACAGACCCCGTTGCCCTTCCAGGCGACCGCAATCACCCAGGTTGTTCCTTCGCCGGCAACCAACGTCTCGTTCATCACCTATCTCGCAGCTACTGGAGCGGGCGGCGCGGCCTCCCTCCCCTACTACCAACCCACGACGAACGGTTCCCAGGGGACCATCGGCTCCGTGCCACTGGTTGGCGCGGCAACGGCTCCCATCGCCGGCGTCTTCAGTCTCGACAACACGCTCTTCTTTGTCTCAACCTCGGGCGACAACGCGGTGCATTATGTTGACACCTCCACGCTCCAGGACACGAAACAGATTACGCCGGGGTTGGTGGATGCCAACGGGAACGTAGTGCCTGCAACCCTGCTCGCCGTGAAACCGAGACCGACAACCTAACCGCAGCCGAAATGGCGCTGACAGAAAGGCTCGCACGAATGGCTTGTGCGAGCCTTTCTGTTGTGCCAGGATCCCGTGGTTGCCTCGGCTGAATTGGCAGCAGGGCAAGATAGAATCGAGATTATGATCAAGGGTGTTACATTTCTGCGTCCCGCTGCAACCGATGCCGACTACCAGAAGCTGTCGAGTTTTTTCGCATCGGTGGGATTCGGCCTGGGGCGCGGATGGAGCGATGAAACCAGCCGGGGCGCATCCTTTCTGGCTCCGCTCGCCAATGTGGAATTCGTGTGCGGCGAGATGCCCCAGACAGCGGGGATTCTGATCGAGGTTACCCAGTTGGACGCAGCGCATCAGGCCACGCTGCACTGGGCGGAAAGCGTGGGCGCAGACGCCGCAACCCTGCAACTCACAGATCCCGCTGAGACGCATTGGAACTCGCGACTGTTCAGCGTCGAGCCAGTGCCTGGCCACCTCTTCAGCTTCTGGGAGTGGAGTGATCCACTGCGCGGCAGGCCAGTCGCCATCGAGGGTGACCTGTCGGCTGTGGGAATGCGTTTTGGCATCGTGGTGGCGCGCTGGAATGCGGTGATTACCGACCGCCTGCTCGAAGGCGCTCTGGATGCCTTGCTGCGCAGCGGTGCCGGTCGCAGACACATCCAGATTGTGCGCGTTCCCGGTGCGTGGGAGATTCCGGCGGCGGCGCGAATGCTCGCCGAGCTGCCTTCAGCCCATGAAAAAGCCGTCGATGCAGTGATCGCGCTGGGCTGCCTGCTGCGCGGCGAAACCGCGCACTACGAAGCAATCTATAACGAAGTTGCCCGCGGCATCGGGCAGTCGCAGCAGGAGACAGGCGTGCCCCATGCCTTTGGCGTGTTAACCTGCGAGACGCTCGAGCAGGCGCTGAACCGCGCCGGTATCAAGGCGGGCAACAAAGGATTTGAAGCCGCCATTGCCGCCATCGAGATGGTCTCGGTGCGGCACAAACTGCACGATGGCGAGGGCGCATGACCGCAGGTACACGCAGAAAATCCAGGGAACTGGCCATGCAGATGTTGTTTCAGGGCGATATAGGCAAGCAGACTCCGGAACAGGTGAAAAAAACCTTCTGGCTGGCGCGCGAGGAAGCCGACGCAGAGACCAGAGGATTTGCCGAGGACATCTATCGCGCAGCCACCCTCCATGCAACCGAGATCGACCGGCTCATTGAAGCGCACGCAAAGAACTGGCGGCTGGAGCGAATGTCGGCTGTTGACCGCAACGTGCTTCGCGTGGCCGTGGCAGAGATGCTGGCCTTCAAATCCACTCCGTTTCCCATCGTCATCAATGAAGCGCTGGAGATTGCCCGACGTTTTTCGGGACCCGAGTCCGTCGGCTTTTTGAATGGCGTCCTCGACGCCATGGCGCGCGAGTTTGTAAGCAAGTTGTAAGATTGCCGTGCGCAGTTGAAGCGCATTCGAGCGAGACAATACCATGGCGAATCAGCTTCCGGAATTCCGGCAAATTCTTCTCACCATCGAGCCTCCGCTCGCGCGGATCGTCGTCAATCGCCCGAGTGTGTTGAACGCTCTGAACTCCGCTACACTCGCAGAGCTTGCGGCTGCTATCGAGCTTTGCGCCGGCGATGATACCGTGCGCGTTCTGTTGCTCTCGGGCGCTGGGCCAAAGGCGTTCGTCGCGGGAGCGGACATCGGCGAGTTGGCCACGCTCGATGAGCAGACCGGCGCGGCCTATGCGGCAGCAGGACAGCGGCTCTTTCGCCGCATCGAGATGCTGGGCAAGCCCGTCATTGCCTGCATCCACGGCTTCGCGCTCGGCGGCGGATGCGAGTTGGCGATGGCCTGCACCATGCGACTCGCCAGTGAAGAGGCGAGGTTTGGTCAGCCCGAGGTCAAGCTCGGTCTGGTGGCTGGTTTCGGAGGGACGCAGAGATTGCCACGGCTGGTCGGTCGCGGCGCGGCGCTCAAGCTGCTGCTCACCGGCGCCATCATCCCCGCCCAGGAAGCGCTGCGCATCGGACTGATCGATGAGTTGATTCCCGGCGCGGAGCTTGAGTCGCGGGCCTTGGCGCTCGCGTTCTCCATCGCAGCCAACGCCCCGATTGCCTTGGAGCGGACGCTCGACGCGGTCCATCGTGGCCTCGATCTTCCGCTCGACCGCGCGCTTGAACTGGAAGCCGAAGCCTTCGCCACATGCTCTCAAAGCGAGGATATGCGCGAAGGCACAGCGGCATTCCTCGCCAAACGCCCGCCCGTCTGGCGCGGACGGTAACGCATTTTCAGGAAAATGCCTTTCGTCGCGCTTGCCCGCGCAATGCCACCCGCAAAGCTCCAACCGCAGCTCACGCTGAATCTACTGCACCGTGACCACGACACTTTGATTCACTTCCGCTGCGCCGGACGACGCCCGGATCAGGATCGCATAGTTACCGGGAGTCGTTCCCGGATTGACTGTTTTTGTCGTCGTGCTCGATCCGGAACCCCCGCAGCTTCCCAAGCCGCCGAGAAGCACGATGGATAACGGCAAGGCCATCAGCATCGAGCGCCAACGCCGGGCCGGAATGCCAAGGAGCAGCAGACCCGCCAATGCCAATCCAC
>JAJZFR010000132.1 GCA_021805265.1 Acidobacteriota bacterium
TCGAGGATCCGGACGGGTATCTGATCGAGATCAACGATGCGTTGAAGGAGCGCTGACAACGCGGGCTTGGCGGGAGTTCTGATCTTCGACTAAAGCAGTTCCACAGTAGGTATACCCAGCGGGAGTGTATATTCGCGCAGCTTTTCCTCAAGAAAAGCTGCACCTCGCAATTTTGGCTCGGGCACAGTAACTGTGAAACTGCTCTACTGATCACGCCAGAGGGCTACGCCGCCGAGCAGGCCCTCTTCGTTAGGGACGATGCGGATGTTTTTGGCGAGGTCGAGGGTAAGGAATTTTGCGTTCCCGCCGCCGATATGGAGGAAGTCCCAGTTGAAGAGCTGGGAGGTCTGGGCGATGGCTTTGGCGACGAGTTTGTTCCATTGCTTTTTGCCGTATTTTTCAAGGCCGCGCTTCCCGAGGAAATCCTCGTAGCTACGGCTTTTGCGCCAGGGGTGGTGCGCAAGCTCGAGGCCGGGGCAGAGATGCCCATTGGTGAAGAGCGACGAGCCAAGGCCAGTGCCGAGCGTGAGGCAGAGTTCGACGCCCTTGCCGTGGATGGCTCCGTAACCCTGAATGGAGGCGTCGTTTGCCAGGCGGACGGGCTTTTTCCAGCGATTTTGCAGGTTTTTTTCGAGTGGAAAATCGGCCCAGGCGGGATCGAGGTTGAAGGCGGCGAGAGTTGTGCCGTGCTTGATGACTCCGGGAAAGCCTACGGAGACGCGATCAAAGGGGGGCATCTGTTTTTTGAGCGAATCGAGGACCGCGAGCATAGTATCGGGAGTCGCTGGGGTGGGGGTGAGTTCGCGGAGTCGGTCGGTGAGCGGCTTTCCGGCAGCGTCGACGGCCATCATCTTGAGGCCGGTGCCGCCGATGTCAACGCAGAGGGTAATGGGCCTTTTGGGCACCTGGACGGACTTGCCGAGGAATGAGGATTTCTTTTGCGGGGCTGCGGCGGTCTTTGCCGGGGCGGCGGGCTGAGTCTGCTTTTTCATCTTCCCTGCATTGTAGAGCAGGGGGCGAGGGGTTGGCAGGATGCGCGTCAGCGAGGGAGTTGCGCGGGAGGGCCTTTGGGAGTGGGTCACTCCGTTCCTGCATGGAAGTGCTCAGGCGTAGAATAATGGCCAGAGATGCCGAGCGTCTTTCATTATCGAGGTTTCCGGTTTTTCTTCTACTCCAATGAGGGAATGCCACGCGAACCGGTTCACATTCACGTAGCATCGGGTGACTCTGAGGCAAAATTCTGGCTGCAGCCGGAGGTTAAAGTGGCCTACAATGATGGCTACGATGCTCGTGTGCTTCGCGAACTGCTGGAAGTTGTGCATGTGAATCAGGAGCGTATTGGGAGGGCATGGAATGAGTTCTTCGGCTAATGCGGCCCATGTTTCAGCGACTCGGGTGTCCTTTGATGAGGACACGATGTGGGTGAGTTTGAGCGATGGTCGTGTAATCGGTGCCCCGCTGGCCTGGTTTCCGCGCCTGCTGCGTGCGAGCGCCGAGCAGCGGGCGCAGGTGAGCCTCAGCCCTCGCGGCCTGCATTGGCAGGAGCTTGACGAGGACATTTCCGTTGCAGGATTGCTGGTCGGACTTGCAGACCGGAGTTCTCCGGAAGCTCATTTCGCTGCGTAAGGCATCTTCCCCACGCTGTGTAAAACAGGCTGTAGCGCAACTACACGACGAGGGCGTCGGCGATGGAGAGAGCGTCGTCGAGGGCTTGGATGCCGAGATCGAGTTCGGCCTCAGTGACGATGAGCGGCGGGGCGATGACGAAGTGGCTGACCCAGGCCTGAATGGAGACGCCTGCACCCATCATCTTTGCGGCAATCTGATCGACGACCAGGGGCTTGCCCTCGACCTTGTCGCGCATGGAGTTGAACGGCTCTTTGGTGTCTCGATTTTTGACCAGTTCGACGGCCCAGAAGAGTCCCTTGCCGCGCACATCGCCGACGGAGGGGTGCGCGGCCTTGAGCGCTTCGAGCTTGCCCTGGAGATAGGGCGCGAGCGAGGCGGCGCGCTCGACCAGTTGGAGGCGCTGCATCTCCTCGATAGTGGCGACGGCAGGCCCCAAGGTCATGGGATGGGCCTCGTAGGTGTGGCCGTGGGCGAAGTAGTTCTCCTCGAAGTGGTCGGCGATTTTGCGGCTGGTGGCGCAGAGGCCAAGCGGCATGTAGGCCGAGGTGATGCCTTTGGCGGTGACCAGAATGTCTGGCTTGACCCCCCAGTGATCAACGCAGAACCACTTGCCGGTGCGGCCCCAGCCAGCCATGACCTCGTCGGCGATGAGCAGGACGCCGTGGCGCTCGCAGATGGCTTTGAGGCGCGGCAGGTACTCGTCGGGTGGAACGAGGACGCCGTTGGTACCGACGATCGGTTCGACGATGACTGCGGCGACGTCGCTCTCGTTGCGGATCATGTGTTCGATGTAGTCTGCACAGGCGATGTTGCAGTTGGGGTAGGTGTGCTGGATAGGGCACTTGTAGCAGTTGGTTTCGGGGGCGAAGATGAATCCCTGACCCTTGCCGCCCGGCTCCATGGCCCAGCGACGTGGGTCGCCAGTGGCAGCGATGGAGGCGGTGGTGGACCCGTGATAGCTGCGGTAGCGGGAGATGATTTTGGTCTTGCCGGTGTACATGCGGGCGATCTTGAAGGCTGCTTCGTTGGCCTCGGTGCCGGAGGTGGCGAAGAAGAACTTGTCGAGGCCTTCGGGGAGTACTTCGAGAAGTTTCTTGCTGAGGCGGGCGCGCGAAGTGGTGGCGTAGCCGGGTGCCATGTAGGGGATTTCGCGAGCCTGCTCGGCGATGGACTCGATGACGCGGGGATTCTTGTGGCCCAGGTTGACGCACATGAGCTGGGCGGAGAAATCGAGATAGCGCTTGCCCGCAGCATCGATGAAGTAGCAGCCCTCGGCATCGACGATGTGCATGGGCTTCCAGGTCTTCTGGATGCGCCAGGTGCCGTAGTTGAACTGGCGTGTGATGGCGGTGACTTCATCGGTGGTGATCGGAGTGGGAATGGCGGGCTGGATTTCGGTCAGGGTATCGCTCATGAAGTTCCTCGGAGGTGTCAGGTAGGAATGATCGTAACACTGCAGGCGATGTTGAGTGGAGGGAATTGAGCGGGTAGTCCGAGCGGAAAGCACGACGGCCCGGTGGAAGCTCCGGGCCGTCGCAGGTGTAAGGGGTATGCGTCAGGCGCTGTAGAGCAGAATGCCGTCGGTTTTTTCCTCGCCTTCGGTCGGTTCCTGTCGGACGGAGCGATAGAAGAGCTGGTTGTTGGCGATGTAGACCTCGAGGAAGGCCGGTCGGTCGGTGATGAGGCCGCCGATGAGCGCCTCGGAGAGCGGGTCTTCAATGTAGCGCTGGAGTGCGCGGCGAAGCGGTCGCGCGCCGTAGCTGCGGTCGCCGAGGGTCTTGTCGAGGATCCAGCGCTTGGCGTCGCCGTCCACCGAGATGGTGATCGACTTCTGCGCCAGATTGCCGTTGAGCTGGGTGATGAGCAGATCGACAATCTGGATCAGGTCAGCGTCAGAGAGCGACTGGAAGAGGATGACCTCATCGATACGATTGAGGAACTCGGGGTTGAAGGTGCGCTTGACCTCGCCCTTGACCAGTTCCTCGATCTTTTCCATGACCAGGTCTTCGCGGTCGCTGGAAAAGCCCAGGCCCTTGTTCTTCTGGAGGTGCCTGGCTCCGATGTTCGAGGTCATGATGAGGATGGTGTTCTTGAAATCGACGGTGTTGCCGAGGCCGTCCGTCAACTGACCGTCCTCGAAGACCTGAAGAAGGAGGTTGAAGACATCGGGGTGAGCTTTTTCGATCTCATCGAGCAGGACGACGGAGTAGGGCGAACGCTTGACACGCTCGGTCAACTGTCCACCCTCCTCGTATCCGACATAGCCCGGGGGTGAGCCGATGAGCTTCGAGACGGAGTGTTTCTCCATGAACTCGGACATATCAAAGCGGATGAGCGCCTTTTCGCTGCCGAAGAGGAACTGGGCGAGGGTGCGCGCAACTTCGGTTTTGCCGACGCCGGTTGGTCCCAGAAAGAGGAAGCTGCCGATGGGGCGCAGCGGGCTTTTGAGGCCGGCGCGGGAGCGGCGAATGGCGCGGGCTAGAGCGGAAATGGCCTTATCCTGAGAGATGACGCGCCGGTGCAGCTCTTCCTCGACGCGGAGCAGCTTCTGGGTCTCTTCCTCCTTGATCGAGGTAATCGGGACTCCGGTCCAGCGGCTGACCACGTCCTCGATGTCTTCGCGCCCGACGATACCCGCTGCAGAGTCGTCGAGGTGATATTTTTCGCGCAGGGAACGCAGGTTCTCGCGCTCCTTGCGCTCCTCGTCCGAGTAGAAGCGGGCCTTCTCGAACTCGTGGTTGGCGATGGCGTTTTCCATGCGGTGGACGATGAACTTGATGCGCTTCTGCACCTCGGTGATCTCCTCGGGGAGCGAGGTCTGGCGGAGCTTGACGCGCGCGCCCGCCTCGTCGATGAGGTCAATGGCCTTGTCTGGCAGGAAGCGGTCGGGGATGTAGCGGTTGGAATGGGAGACGGCAAACTCGATGGCCGCGTCGGTGTAGCTGACGGCGTGAAACTTTTCGTAGCGGTCCTTGATGCCCATGATGATGCGGATGGCATCGACCTCGTTGGGCGGGGGAACTTTGACAGCCTGGAAGCGACGCTCGAGCGAGCGATCCTTTTCGATGGACTTGCGGAACTCGGCCGGGGTGGTGGCGCCGATGCACTGGATTTCACCGCGGGAGAGCGCAGGCTTGAGGATATTGGCGGCATCGAGCGACCCCTCGGCCGAGCCAGCCCCGACCAGAGTGTGCAGCTCGTCAATGAAGACGATGGAGTTCTGGTTTTCCATCAGCTCCTTCATGATGGTCTTGAGGCGCTCCTCGAACTGGCCGCGATACTTGGTGCCGGCGACGATGAGCGAAAGATCGAGCGAGAGAACGCGCTTGTCGGCGAGGAAGCTGGGCACCTCGCCGTCGGAGATGCGCTGGGCCAGGCCCTCGACGATGGCCGTCTTGCCGACGCCCGGCTCGCCGATGAGGACGGGGTTGTTCTTGGTGCGGCGGCAGAGTATCTGGATGACGCGCTCAAGCTCGCCGTCGCGTCCGACGAGGGGATCAAGCTGGCCATCCATGGCCGACTGGGTGAGGTCGCGGCTGAACTCGGCGAGCAGGCTGGTTTCGCGCTGGCGCGTGGCAGAGGGAGCTTTTTCCTGGGTGACGCGGGCGAGTTCCTCGCGAATCTGGGCCAGCTTGAGGCCGCGCTCCTGGAGAATCTCGGCGGCGAAGGATTTCTCCTCGCGCAGGAGGCCGAGGAGGAGATGTTCGGTGCCGATGTGTTTGTGGCCGAGGCGCTCTGCCTCCTCGGCGGCGTAGGCAAGCACGCGCTTGCACTCGTTCGAGAGCGGCAGGTCCACGGAAGTGGAGACCTTTTCGCGAATGGTGGTGTGCGCCTCGATCTGTTTTCGGATGGACTCAACCGATGCATGGGAGCGCAGGAAGCGGTTGGTCAAGGCCTTGTCTTCGCGCAGCAGGCCCAGCAGGAGGTGCTCGGTCTCGATATAGGGCGAGCCGAACTGGCTGGCCTCGTATCGTGCAAAGAAGATAACTCGTCGCGCCTTTTCCGTATAGCGTTCGAACATGGTGCTCCTTTGTGTGGGACTATCGGCTGCGGTGGCTGGCTGCGTGAGAAGCTGACGGCCAGGAAACGGGTTTGCAGAAAACAGTCGCTCGCCTCAGGCTGCCGGGATGAGTCGGCCAGCCTCGAGACGCAAGGTTCGGGTACATCGCCCGGCCAGTTCGAGGTTGTGGGTGACCAGCACAGAGGTGAGTCCGTGCTGGCGATGGAGTCGTTCGATAAGGGCAAAAACAAGCTCTGCGCTCTGGCCGTCGAGGTCGCCGGTAGGTTCATCGGCGAGCAGGAGGCGTGGTTCCGTGACGAGCGCGCGGGCGAGGGCAACGCGCTGCTGCTCGCCTCCGCTCAACTCGCCGGGGCGGTGGGCGGCACGGTCATGGAGGCCAACCTGGCTGAGCCAGTGAGCGGCCTGGGCCATGGCTGTTTGTCGGTTTTCACCGCGGGCAAGCAGGGGCATGGCAACATTTTCCTGGGCGGTGAACTCGGGCAGGAGGTAGTGGAACTGCCAGACATAGCCGACCTGGCGATTACGAAACTGGGCGGCCTCGCGCGGTTTGAGATGAGTGAGCACGGTTGAGGCGCAGTGTATCTGGCCGGAGGAGGGAAGATCAAGCGCGCCGAGCAGGTGGAGGAGGGTGCTTTTGCCGCTGCCGGACTGGCCGACGATGGCAAGCATCTCGCCGGAGTGAATTTCGAGGTTGAGCCGGTCGAAAAGCTGGAGCTTGCCGTGGGAGGTTTGGTAGTGTTTGCTGACCTCGATGAGGCGGACGATGGGTGGGATGGACGGGGCGGGTGTAATGGACGGGGCGATGGTATCTTCCAGCGTTTCGTCCTGCTGGCGGCGCGGATTACCGGTCGAAGTGGCCCACACTGTTTCCATTGGGTTCCTGTACTTTTTATCTTAATCCTTTGCCATGGGAATCGCGGCATGGATTCCCGTGGAAGTCGAGGATGATTCCCATTTTTCGCTCCTGACGCGCAGGCTACACTTTTGGTAAGTGAAGCCGGATGCGGAATGGGGTTCGTACAACCGAGATGCACAGGCAATGTGTGTCATGAATTTCAAGGTGTTGTTATGTGCTACCAGGGATGAAATTTGAGGATCAGAGCGGGAAGGCGACGAATGAAAACAGCAAACTTTCAGGTGGATGCACATCAGCACTTCTGGCGGTATACGGAAGCGGAATTCGGTTGGATTGACGATGGGATGGCGGAGATACGGAGAGATTTTCTGCCCTCTGATCTGAAGCCGCTGCTGGATGGTTGCCGGATGACACAGACTGTTTGCGTACAGGCGAGGCAGACGGTGGCGGAGACAGACTGGCTGCTGGGCCTGGCGAGCGAAAACGACTGGATTGCAGGGGTTGTTGGGTGGCTGCCCCTGGCCGATCGCGACTTTCCGGCTCTGTTGGATGCGTATGCAGGTCAGCGGAAACTATGCGGGCTTCGTCATGTATTGCAGGCCGAGCCGGACGAGTATTTTGAGCAGCCGGCATTTCAAGACGGGATTCGGGGGATGCTGAGGCATGGGCTGGTCTATGACCTGCTGGTGTTGGAGCGCCAACTGGACACGGCGATACGATTTGTTGATCGGCACCCGAACCAGATTTTCGTCCTGGATCATGCAGGCAAGCCGCAGATTGGCGCACACGAGCTGGAACCGTGGAGGAGCCGGATCGTTGCGCTAGGCGAGCGGCAGAATGTCTGTTGCAAGCTGTCGGGAATGGTCACGGAGGCTGATTACCAGCGATGGTCGATCGACGATCTTCGTCCGTACACAGAGACGGTGCTGGACGCGTTTGGTCCGGATCGAGTAATCTTCGGATCGGATTGGCCGGTGTGCACAGTTGCCGCAAGCTACAGCGGTTGGATGGACGCGGTTGACACACTGCTGGCGCAGTTGAGCGCGAGCGAACGGAGTGCGATCCTTGGCGAAAATGCTGTGCGCGTTTACGGGCTGACCGGGGGCATTATTCCGCGATAACCGGATTGGTGAGGGAGCCGAGGCCTTCAATGGAGACGGTGACAGTATCGCCGGAGCGCAACCAGCGTTTGGGGGTGCGCCCAAGCCCGACGCCGCTGGGAGTGCCGGTCGAGATTATGTCGCCGGGCAGGAGCGGCGTGATGGAAGAGATATATTCGATCAACTCGGGAATCCGGAAGATCAGTTCGCGGGTGTTTGAATTCTGGAGCATTTCCCCGTTGATCGAAAGGCTGATGGAGAGTGAGTGAGGGTCGGCAATTTCGTCGCGAGTGATGATTGCCGGACCCATCGGGCAAAAGGTGGGCAGGCTCTTCGAGAGCGACCATTGCGAGGTGGCGAATTGTATATCGCGGGCGCTGACATCGTTGAGGATGGTGAATCCGTAAACATGATCCATCGCCCTGGTGGCTGGGATGCGATAGCCACCCTGGCCCAGGATCACGGCCAACTCTGCTTCGTAGTCGGGTTCCTGAGTGATTGAGGGCAACAGGATGGACTCTCCCGGCCCGATCATGGAAGGAACCATCTTGAAGAAGACGACGGGGAACTTTGGAATCTCCATGCCTGACTCCAGAGCATGGTCGCGGTAGTTGAGGCCGATACAAAAGATGCGCGGGGGATTCGTCAACGGCGCATGAAGACGGACTTCATCGAGCGGAAATCGGGCACCGTCGAGGGCGGGTTCAACTTGGCTCTGGATTACGCCCAAGGCGCTTTTGAAGTTCTGAGAGAGATCGACAACCTCGGAGGATTTCGGCAAAAAGAATCCTGGTTTGTGGATACCTTCGTGGGTGGAAAAAGTTACCAGTTTCATTGATTTCTCCCAAGGCAGTGGAGGGTTTAGCAACGATCAAGCGGCAGTCCAGCCGCCGTCAATGGTGAACAGAGAGCCGGTGACGAAGGACGCTTCCTGGGAAACCAGGTAGCGGACCATGGAGGCAACGTCCTGGGGTGTGCCAAGCCTGCCGATAGGTTGGCGCGCGCGGAGCTCCTCCCGGACTTTTTCCTTTTCGTGGGCATGATATTTATCGAGATACCCTTCGACGAAGGGCGTTTCGACGGTACCGGGACAGATGGCATTGACGCGCAGTTCCTTTGGGTACTCGACGGCAAGTTGTCGGGTCATTGCGACCACCGCGCCTTTGCTGGTGCAGTATGCGAAGCGCTGGCGGATGCCGATCAAACCCGCGACGGAGGCGATGTTTACAATCGTGCCTTTGGCGGGGCTGGCCAGGAGCAAAGGCAGAAGCGCGCGGGTGACGAGAAAGACAGAACGCACGTTGACGTTCATCAACCTGTCAAAGTCTTCTGTGGCGGTTGTAGCCACCGAGCCAACGTGACCGATGCCGGCATTGTTGACCAGGATGTCAAGTTGGGTAAGATGGGCGAGGGCAGCCTGAATCGAGGCCTCGTCGGTAACGTTCATGGTGAGCGCCTGGGCGTGCAGGCCTGTAGCACGAATGGTTGCCGCGAGATTTTCGGCAGCACGGAGGTTGATGTCGGCAACCCAGACGTGAGCGCCGGCGCGGGCGAGTTCCTTCGTTGTGGCTTCGCCGATTCCGCTGGCACCGCCGGTTACTAATGCGTGCAATCCCTGGAGAGAAAAAACCTGATCCATATTGTCCATTTCGAGGCAGCGATTGGGCAGGGGTTAGCCTTCCGTCAGGAACGGAATCGTGACAGCTTCGCCGTCTCGCTGCTGGATAAGCTGAAGTACCTTGCCCTCGGCGGTGTCCAGATTCAGCTTGCAGGCGGCAGAGAGGCGAATGCCGTCTTCGAAGAGTTTGAGCGAATCTTCGAGCGCGAGGTCACCTTGTTCGAGTTGATGAACGATCTCTTCGAGTTTGCGTAAAGAGTCCTCAAATGTGGGCATGGAGTCCTTCTTTTTTCGTGCACTGGATGGATTCGCGCTCATGAGTTCTGCGCCGACAGACTTTTGGTATCGGGTAGTACGGAAGCAAGTATTTCGGCAGCGAGGTTGTATCGGCCGAACGGGGCGCTTACCTGAACGCCCTGAACCATGGGGCGAGCCTCGGCGAGCATTTCCTGCGCAATGCGGATCCCCTCGGAGCGAGCGGCCTCGGGATTTTCCGCCTGGGCCATGCGAAGCATGACGGCCTCGGGCATGGAAACACGCAGGTCGTTACGCATGAATTCCGCATTGCGCAGGCTGGTAAGCGGCCATATTCCGGCAATGACGGGGATATGGAACTGTTCGATGCGCTTGAGGAAGGCTTCGAGCAGACGCATATCGAAGACGGGCTGGGTAATGGCATATTCCGCACCCGCATCGACCTTCCAGGCGAAGCGACGCAACTCCTGTTCAATGTCCGGAACGCCGGGGTTTGCGGCGACTCCGATGGTGAAGTTGGTAGATCCGCCGATGGTGTTGGAACCGATGTCGAGACCGTGATTGAGCCGGCGCACGATGTTGACGAGGCCAATGGCATCGACATCGAAGACCGCCGTGGCATCGGGATAATTACCCAGCTTTGGCGGGTCGCCGGTGAGGCAGAGGACATTGCGCAGGCCGAGCGAGGAGGCTCCGAGCAGATCCGACTGGATGCTGAGGATGTTGCGGTCGCGGCAGGTGTAGTGGAGAACGGTTTCAATTCCGGTTTTCTGCTGAATCTGGATACAGAGGCTTTGAGCGCTCATTCTGGCCGAAGCGCGTGGCGAGTCAGGAACATTGATGGCATGAACGCCGAGTGCGGCGAGCATCCTGGCTCCCTCGATTTCCTTGCTGCAGTCGATACCGCGGGGCGGAACGATTTCGACGAGCGTAACAAACTCGCCTTGGGCAATGAGGCTGCCGACGAAGGAGCGCTGCGCCAGTGGCACGGGAGGGGTTTCCTCGCTCAACTCGATCCGAGCGGGTTCGTTGAGGGTAATGTGCGACTGGGCGTCGAGCGCGCGCAGGGCGGACTTCATGGCGCGGATGTGGTTAGGCGTTGTGCCGCAGCATCCGCCGACAAACTGAGCGCCGGCTTTGATCGCCTTGCGCGCGAAACTGGCCATGTATTCCGGCGAGCAGAGGTAGATATTCCGTCCCTCGACGGCGCGCGGCATACCAGCGTTGGGCATGGCCATGAGCGGGAGATGGGTTGCTGTCCGCATGGCCTCGATGGCTGAAAGCACAGTGGCTGGACCGGTGGAGCAGTTGCAGCCGAGCGCGTCAGCACCCCACTCGGTGAGGAGTGCGGCGGCGTGTTCGGGGCTGGCTCCATCGAGACATCGGCCATCTTCATCGACGGTGATCATGACGGCAACGGGGAGTTCGGGAGCGATGGACTTTGCCGCCAGGAGCGCTTGGTGAGCCTCATTGAGGGCGGGCATGGTCTCGATGATGAGCAGATCGACACCCGCTGCCTGAAGGGCGGAAATCTGTTCTTCGAAAGCCTCGCGCGCTTCACTCAGGCCAGTCTTGCCGAGGGGCTCGAGACGAACGCCGAGCGGACCGATTGCTCCTGCAACCCACGCTTCGCCAGCCTGTTTGTCTTTGAGGTGAGTTGCGGCTTCACGGGCAATTCTGACGCCGGCAGCGTTGATTTCGGCTACTTTTCCAGCCAGCCCGTGGCGCCCCAGGCGGAAGCGGTTGGCACCGAAGGTGTTGGTTTCCAGAATCTCCGCGCCGCTTTGCAGGTACTCCTCGTGAATGGCCAGGATGAGGGAGGGATCGGAGAGATTCAACTCATCGTAGCAGCGATGAATGAAGACGCCTCGCCCGTACAGAACGGTTCCCATAGCTCCGTCGCACAAGACCGGGCGATCAGCAAAAATCCTGTGCAGCATCGACGCATCCGTGAAGTTTTCCACTATGGCCTAAATGCTATCGCGTTTTGCGGCGCTCTGTCGCGTTTGCGCAAGCCGTGCAGGTTTCATGCGGTTGCTCTCCATGGGATTCTGTCCGCGTCCAAGGGTATGCCGGTTTCGCGCCAACCAGGGATGCTGACCTGTGGGAAGTCGGGCGCGAAGGGATTTTTGAGGTACGGGAATGCTCCGAATTCGACTGGCGGCATCGGATGAGCCAGCCTCGTGCCTCGGGTCGTTTTGTTATACTTTGCCAGACAGCTCGTTTTCGATGAGGTAGAGGATTTTGAAGAACAGAAGTCTCGTATTGTGCGCCCTTGCGGCTCTGCTAACCGCGGGTGTGTTGTCGGGCTGTGGAAACAACTTCTATTTTGCCGGTCGAATACTGCCCCCCAGCGGTATCGCCAATCGTGTGCTGATCGCAATCCAGAATCCGAGTGCCTTCAGCAAGGGCGCCCTGGAGATTGTTGACGCTTATTACGACATCCGCCAGAGCTACAACGACCGTGTCCCAGGCTTCGCTATTTCGGGTTATTCTGGCGCGCTCCCGGCGACGATCCAGAACATGCCCGAGGAGCAGCTTGGCGCGGTGTATGGCTCGGGGGACGGCTCGTTCACTCTTGTCAACTATCAGAAAGAGAATAACGGCGGCGCGGCGGCCAGCATCGGCTCTCTTTCGGCAAGCATATTCATTACCCGTAGCCAGAATTTTGTCTTCGCTGCCGACCTCCAATCCCATTACCTGACGGTTGTGGACAAAATAGGCGGCAAACAATATAGCCTTGGCCTGCCGGGCGTTTATCACGTTTCGACGAATCCAGGCGGATCGGTTGCTCTGGCGTTTGTTCAGAACTCAAACTACGCCTACTATCCGCGCAAGTTGCAGGCATTTGAAACCACGGCTTACAGCGGTGGCCCTTCGACATGGCCACCCAATGCTGTCGATTGTGAGCCGATGAACAGCCCTGGGATGTGCCTGTTTCAAGTCGCTGACAGCAGTCATCATCCGCTCCAGTTTGATCGGCCGGTCAAGGCGCTCTGGACAGCGGACGGAACCTCCGCGCTCATCCTGAACTGCGGTCCGGAGTGTGGCGGGAACGCTTCTTCGGTGTCGATTGTCCCAGTGGCTCCGCTGATCATTCAAAGCGGCCAGCAGTCTGGCACGATCCCGACAACTCCTGTCAACATTGCAACACCAGGCGGTGCCAGCAATGGCCTGGTCAACTCGAATACCCTGTATGTCTATGGGCAGCAGCCCCAGGCGGATGGCCTGTTCGCCGGATTCCTTACGGTCGTGAATCTGGCCAATAATCAAGCTGCCAGCGCAGTCTCGGTCAGCGACGGCGCGCCGGGGCAGCCGACGAAGATGGTTCTGGCCGACGACAATACTCTATGGCTTGGGTCGGTCCGCTGTGAGCAGGGTGAGCGATACGCCAAGGGCGAGTCGTATGGGTGTCTGACGATGTTCAATACCGCAACGAATTCGGTCACACTGCTCGAGCCCTTTC
>JAJZFR010000016.1 GCA_021805265.1 Acidobacteriota bacterium
GATGTATCCGGAGGGTTCGTCGGTGGGGACGAAAATCTGGTTTGGATTGGTTTGTCCGAAGCGGGTGAGATCGACCAGCAGGCAGTGGACATTGGGCATGATGAGCTTGATCTGAGCCAGTTCAGGAGCGGCGGCGAGAGCGGCTTTTCCCATTTCAAACAGGGTGTGCTGGACACTGAGGCTGTTGTGTTCCGCGAAGGTCTTGAGCATGATGTCGAGAATCGAGCGACGGGTGATTGCGTAGTCGCCGGGCTGTGTCTGGTATTGCCAGACGACGGTTGCGCGGGTGGCAAAGATGCGGTCTTCGCATTCCGGAAGCGTGGTGAGTTGGTCGCGAAGGAAACCGGTGAAGGCGGAGTGGGTTGTCTTGAGGATCATCAGGCCATCGACGCCGGAATTGACTCTGAAGTTGCGCGTGCGGTCGGCGGTGACCTCGACGGTTTGCAACTCGGGACCGAGCATCTGGTAGGTGGTTGGGTGGGGAGCATGATCGACGATCATGGGCTGCCAGGATTTTTCGGTAATCTCGACGGTGACCATTTTCACCTGTTGCTGGCTGGAGAGAAAGTGTTCCGTCAACTCAAGAGCGAAGGACTCCATCTCGGTTGCAGAGGATTGACGGGCCAGCCAGTAGATGGTGTTTTTCATGGTGTCGGTGGGCAGGATATTGCTGTTGTCGGCATCGGTGAAACAGCTTTCAAAGTTGCCGGAGAGCAGAATGCGGACACTCCACTCCTTCATGGAGTGATGGGTCTCGTGGCGGACGACCTTCATCACGCGCACGCTGGATTTTCCGTAATGATTTTCTGCTAGATGAGCCATGGATTCTCCCTGGTTTCGGCGGTGATTTTTGTAGCTCGGGTATCTCGTATCCCCGGTCTCAAGTTCGAGACCGGGGGCACCCGAATTTCTGCTGTTACCCACGTCCCCGAAGTGCCGGGGGGCACCCGGATTTCTTCTGTCACCCATGGTTTTGTGTGTCAAGCGGACACAGACCTAGCTGCCTCGGTATGTGGTGTAGCTGTTGTCACTCAACAGAAGCGGAAGATGGTAGTGCTGATCGGGTTGAATGTAGGCAACGATACAGATTTCGGGGTAGAGGCACTCGCGATTCTGGAGGGTGAAATAGTGTCGAACGTCGAAGGTAAGGCGACAGGTTCCCGCGTGTGTCAGTGTGCCGAGATCGCGACAGCGTCCATCGGAATCGGTGGTGGAAGCGGCGATCTGTTTCCACTCTCCACGTTCGAGGAAATGGAGATGGACTGGAACGCCAGCGGCTGGTTTTCCAAGCACGGTGTCGAGAATGTGGGTTGTTATCGAAATCATTGCATCATCCATTTTCTCAGGCGAATGTTGGTGATTTGTCTCTGCTGTTCGGCGGCTTCCCGCAACTCCTGCTGCCGAGTGTTTTCGAGGCGTCTGTCGAGGATTGCGAGCATCTCTTCGGCGGGTTTTCCGGTGGCGCAGACGATGAAGGTGAAGCCGAATTGTTCTTTGTACTTTCGGTTGTTTTCATGGAGCAGGCGAAGGGTGTTTTCGGCTGCCTGATGGGTCTGTTGCTGTTCCTGATCGGACCACGCGGAGGATTGCGCGGAGGCATGCGGCGGTTTTTTTTCGCCGATGGGTGGATGGGCTACGAATGCTTCTAGCCAGTCGGGTTCAATCATTTCGAGCCATGCCTTGTCGGAGGCAGCAATCAGCGCATCGACAGAGGAAAACGGGCGTGCGGATGCAAGCCGGGCTGCCCATCTGCGGGCTGCGCAACAATCGAGCAGGGATTTGATCGCAGAGGGAGCGTCGGCGCGATTCCACCGGTCGAGGATTGGGTTCAACTGCGCCCTCCTGAAGATTGCAGAGAGAGGAGGAAATCGGTGAGGAGATTCGCGGCGACCTGGCTTCGGTAGGCGGCGGTGGAGCGAATGTCATCGATGGGAGCGGTTTCGGAATGGAGAGCGAGAAGGGCGCGGCGGCAGGTCTGTTCGTCAAGGGATTTTCCTCGCAGCGCATCTTCCGTTTGAAGGAGCCGGATGGGCCGGTCTGCGAGGCTGGCGGCGGCGAGACGAATATCGATGATTTTGTTTTCGTCGAGGAGGGCGCGCGCCGCGAGGGCGACTTTGGTGATGGCCATGGCTTTGCGGGTTCCGACTTTGTGGAGTGCTTCAAGAGAGGATGGTTTCGGGGTTTGTAACAGGACAGCGCGGATGATTTCATCGGGGCGGAGCAGATTCTGTTTGTATCCGGTGTGGAAGTCGGCGTAGGGGATGGTTCTTGCGCCGGATCGCGAGAGGAGTTCGATCTGTGCGTCGTAGACGAGGAGCGCGGGGGGAGCATCGGCGGCCGGCGAGCCGTTGGCGATGTTTCCGGCGAGCGTGGCGCGGGATTGATTGGCGATGGATCCGATCCACGAGGCGGCCTTCACGAGAAGAGGAAACGACCGCTGCAAATGTGGGTTACCGCGAATTTGTGCGAAGGTGACGCAGCCGCCCAGGGTGACTCCGCGATTGTCCTCGATTGTGATGGTCGCGAGTTCGGGAAGTGCACCGAGGCTGAGGAGCTTTTCGGCTTTCAGTCGCCCTGCGGAGTAAGCGACCATCAGCTCCGTTCCGCCCGCGAACGGCGTCCACTCGCCGGGAGATGCGGCGAGCAGGGAAAGGGCTTCTTCGAGGGTTGACGGCGCGATCATCTGGTGGTGGAGCGGATTACCGCGCATGGTCGGATGGCTCCCGGAGCGTGGCGGCGACGAGGACGGACTCGAAGATGCGGATGAAGCCAGTGCAGCGGCAGAGATTGCCGGAGAGGGCTTCGCGGATTTCTTCTAGCGTGGGGCTTGGGTTGTGCGCGAGGAGATGTCTGGCGGCCATGAGCATGCCCGGAGTACAGATGCCACATTGCGCCCCGCCGCACTCTAAAAAAGCCTGTTGCAGGGGATGAAGAATGTTGTCCGCAGCCAGGCCCTCGACGGTCTCAATTTCTGCGCCGTCGGCCTGAAGAAGAGGTACGAGACAGCTATTGACGAGCTGGCCATTCATGCTGACGCTGCAGGAGCCGCACTCTCCCTCGCCGCAGCCTTCCTTGGTGCCGGTCAATCCGAAATCTTCGCGGAGAACGTCGAGCAACCGCTTCATGGGAGGCGCGGTGACTTCGCGCTGCTGGCCGTTGACGCGCATTGGGAT
>JAJZFR010000245.1 GCA_021805265.1 Acidobacteriota bacterium
GGCCACGACTACGGCCCTGGCAACGAACGCTACCACATGGATCATCCCTTCCAGTACGGCCGCTGGCAAGGCGGCTTCGGCCCAGGACACGACTGGCGCCTCGAAGGCGGCGGCCCAGGACGCTTCTGGTTCGGCGGAAACTACTTCAGCGTCGCCGGGCCAGACTGGGGGGACTGCGACAACTGGCTCTGGAACCAGGACAACATCGTCCTCTACCCCGACCCTGACGACGACGGCTGGTATCTCGCCTACAACCCACGCCTCGGCACCTACGTCCACGTCCAGTACATGGGCGGCCCCGGATATGTCCCCGGCTACGGACCCTACGGCGGCGATGGCTATGGCTATGGCGGCGATGACGACGGAGACGGCGACTGAACCCGTCTCCCCTCCGAGCGCAACCCATCCGAGAGGAAGATATCCGGGTGCCCCCGGTCCCTCGCTGTTCAGTTCCATGACATCCTTTACACATTCTTTCCGGAGATGATTTACGCTTCGGCGCAGGTTTTGCGGAGCGCGGAGGTGGGGAAGCGGATGGCTTGGAAGACGATGGAAGTTCGGGAGCAGCGTGTTGCGTTTGTGGTACGACCTCTTGGCTGGCGGGGGCGCTGTTTGCGTTGCAGCCGCTACGGAATAAGGAGTACTCTTCGTTGAGTGAGGTCTTTGCGCCAAGTCGGGGCGGTGGTGCTTTTGCTGGCGTCGTTGCTGGCCCCGGCGGAGGCTTGCCTGGCGCAGGAGGCGGCGATGACGCCTGCGGAGCGGGCCTGCTGCCGGATGATGAGTCCTGCGTGCGGACAGATGGAGATGCCCGCATCCCATGACTGCTGCAAACGGACGGCGAAGACTTTGCCCGACAGCGCGCTGCGGTCGGATAGGGTGTGCTTCCATGCTCCGGGAGCGATGGTCGGGTGGATTTCTCCGCTTGAGTCTTCCGCTCCCCAGGAGGCAATCCACGGCTGGTTGCAGCGGCCGGAACACTCTCCGCCGAAATCTCCCTCGACGACCGGTTCTATCCTCAGGGTCTAGTCTGCTCCTCTCTCGCTGAAGATCGGGGGCGCGGCTTTGCGCGCGCGCTCATCACGGAACTGCAATCGAGACAGGAGAATTTTCCATGAAGCTGGCCTTGTATTGGGCTTGTGGGCTGAGCGCGTTGGCGCTGGCCTCGAGCGTCCCTGCGGAAGCGCAGGAGTTGACCGGAACGCGAACACCCCTGGCTGCGTTGATCCGGGAAGCGGAGTCGAGCAATGCCGCGATTGCGGCGGCAGAGGATGGGTGGAAGGCGGCGACACACGTAGCGGAGCAGGTGAAGAGACTGCCTGACCCGCAGTTTAGCGTGCAGTCTTTCAGCGTTGGCAGCCCGAAGCCCTTCGCTGGTTTCAGCAACAGCGATTTCGCGTACATCGGATTAGGCGCGTCGCAGGAGCTGCCCTATGCGGGGAAGCTGCGGCTCAAGGGCGAGGTAGCGGAACGCGACGCGGCGATGGAGAAGACCAAGGCCGAGCTGGTGCGATGGTCGATTACGGACGAGGTGAAAGGACTGTATCTTCGGCTGGGGTATCTGGAAAAAACGCTTTCGATTCTGGGCAGGGACGAGGCGGTGCTGAAGCCGATGATCGAGACGGCGCTCGCGCGATACAGCGTGGGCGAAGGCAGCGAGACCGAGGTGTTGAAGGCGCAGATCGAGCACACGAAGATACTGCGCGAGATCACCGAGGACGAGGAGGAGCGGGGACAGGTCGAGGCCGGGCTGAAGGCGCTGCTGCACCGTTCGCAGAGCACGGCAGACATAGTTCCGGAGCCTCTGACGCCGACGCGGCTGGGACGGACAGCGGCAGAGCTGGAGGGCCTGGTTTGCGGCCATAACCCGGCGGTTTCAGTTGAATCGGCGGATGTGCACAAGCAGGACGCGAGGCTGCGGTCTGCCGAGCGCGAGGGCAAGCCGGACTTCAACGTTGGCTACACGTTTGAGCAGACGGGCGGCGGCTACCGGGACTACTACATGTTGACGGTAAGCATGCGGCTGCCGCGACGCAAACGGGTGGAAGCGGGAGTGGCGGAGGCGGCGGAATCCCTGGAGCGATCCAAGCAGGAACTGGACTCGGAGGTGCAGCAGCAACTGGCGGAGGTTCAAAAGCAGTACGTCACGGTGATGAGTACGGAGCAACTGATGAAGGAGTACGAGGAGGGGCTGCTGCCTGAGGCGCGGGCGGAGTTCGAGGCAGAACGGGCGCAGTATCAAAGTGGGCAAGCCGGGCAGGCGGGCGGATCGGGGTTGGCGCCGGTGCTTGCGTCTCTTCTGGATGTTCTGAAGTACGAGCGTGAGTATCAGCAGGCGCTGCTCGATCACGAGAGCGCGATGGCGCGGCTTGAAACCCTGACGGGGGCGAGACTGCGATGAACAAGTATGTGGTACGAACCTCTCTGGTATGGATCGGCATTGTGGTGACGGGCGTTGGCGGATTTCTTTTTTACCGCTCTCGGAACGCGGGGCTGTCAACACGAACGAGATTGTCGAAATTGTCGATGACGTCCGTGGAGCAGCCGGTGGCGGAAGGCCCGGCGCTGGCTGGGCCAAAAGCGCCAATGGAAGCGCCGTTGCAAGCGTCGTTGACGCCGGTGCAGATCACGCCGCAACGGATGCAGAGCATTGGAGTCGAGACCGGGGTGGTCGAGTACAAGCAGCTCGATAACGATGTGCGGGCCAGCGGAAATGTGGAAGTGGATGAGCGCCAGGTCGCCTACGTGCAGGTGCGGTTTGCGGGGTATATCCGCAAGGTGTTTGCGAATGCAACGTATTTGTATGTACGCAAGGGGGAGCCGCTTTTCACGGTCTATAGCCCTGATGTGGTAGCGACACAAGAGGAGTATCTGTTGGCTCGCGCCAACGAGAAGACGCTGAGCACGAGCAGCGTGGATGGAGTTGCGGCGGGAGGGGCTGCGCTGGCTGCGGCTGCGGAAGAGCGGTTGCAGCAGTGGCAGGTTCCAGAGAGCGAGATCGCGCGGCTCAGGGAAACGGGCAAGCAGATTACCGATCTCACGATCAACTCTCCGGCATCGGGATACATTACGGAATACAACGCGCTGCCGAACCTGTATGTGGAGCCATCCACGCGGCTTTATACGGTAGCGGATTTATCGAGCGTATGGGTG
>JAJZFR010000415.1 GCA_021805265.1 Acidobacteriota bacterium
GGCGCCTGGTCGTTGGAGAAGTACGCCGCCGTCCGCGCCAGCGCCGCTGCCTCCTCGTCGGCTGGCTCCTGCCTGCCAAAGTTCGACACCGCCGTCGTCGGCGCGCCGCTCGTCTGGTACACCGCCAGGATCACCCCGCGACGATCGCTCACCGCAATCACCAGCGGCACATTCACGCTCGCCGCCGCCGCTTGCGCAATCGACTCCACCTCGGCCGCGGTCAGGACATTATCCGCCGTGCTCGCCGTATACGGCGGCACCGCTGCCGGATTCGTCCCGCTCCCCGCGCAGCCAATCACGCTGGCCGCCATCACACACACGGACACACCGCCCAGCCACCTGCGCACACTCGCCAATCGCACTCGCATCCCGATGAAATCTTCCCGCAGGGAGTCACCCCGAAAAACTTACCGTCAAAGGCGTCTCCAGCCTATCTCAACTTGCGAGATCAGTGATATAAAAATGTGCAATGCACATTTCCATCAAGCGCCTGTACTCTGGTGTGATCCTTGCCGCCATCGCTTCCGGCGCTGTGCTGTTCCTTCGCCACACCCCTGCGTTTCAGGACACCGACCACTTCACCTACGACATCACCATCGACCACGGCGGTCTCCTTTCCTCTTCGCCTCAAATCCTCTTCGTCGACTTCGACGAACCGACCTTTGACCACATCCGCCAATACCCCATTCCCCGCTCCACCATCGCCGACGCCATCCAGCGCGTCGCCGCTGGCGGGCCGCGCGTCATAGGCCTTGATGTCTTTCTTTCCGAACCGCGCTCCGCCGCCGAAGACCAGCAGATGCAGCAGGCGCTCACACAGGCTGGCGTCGTCGTCCTCGCCAGCCAGGCCGCCACCGCCAGCCTGCCCGCCGTCCATCCCCTGCCACTCTTCTGCCAGCCGGAAGACCCGCGCGCCGACTCCGGCTACTGCAAAGACGGCACTCCCGGCGCGCTCGGCTACGCCCTCGTCGATCTGCCCATCGAACCCGACGGCTTTGTCCGCGACTTCAATCTCTTCTCTTCCGGCGATCCGCCTTCGGTCAGTTTTCCCGTCTTTCTGGCACAGCAATACTCCGGCAAAACCATCGAGCCAAAAGACCGCAACGCTGCACGCTTCCTCGGCCACGACGTCCCCTACCACTCGCGCGAACTCTCCACCGCGCTCATCGGCGCATGGGCACCCCATCCCGCCACACACATCTCCGCCTGGGACCTGCTCACCGGCAAACTCGCGCCCTCCATTTTCCATGACAAGCTCGTCCTCATCGGCCAGTCCAACGATGCCGCGCGCGATACATTCTTCACGCCACTCTTCCGTCTAGCTGGCAAGGATGGCCTGCGCGAGCGCATGGGCGGAACCGACATTCTCGCCGCCGCCATCCGCTCCCTGCTCGACGGCAAAACCGCGCGTCTCGCTCCGGAGTGGATGCAGATCGCATTCATCCTGCTCGCCGCCTGCGCCGCCACTTACTTCCTCTTGGCCTTTGAACTTGGCCACGGCGTTGCGCGCCTGCTGGGGCTGATGGTCGTCAACTTCGCCGTTCCCACCGTCCTCTTCGAGCGCACACACTTCTGGCTGCCCTATCTGGCCCCTGAGCTGGCCGTGCTGCTTACCGTGCCGCTTGCTCTGGGACTCCAGTTCGCTCAGGAGAAACTTGCCTCCCGCGAAGCACGCGCCCAGCGGGAGCAGCTCATGGGCCTCTTTTCCAGCTACGTTGATCCGGCCGTGGCGGAGACCATCTGGAACCGTCGCAACGAGCTTTCTCTCGGCGGCGAAGAACACATCGCTACCGTTATGTTCACCGACATTCGCGGCTTCACCGCCCTCAGCTCCGGGCAAACCCCGGCTCAGGTGCTCGCATGGCTCAATCGCTATCTCACCGCGATGGACGAGGTCATACGCGCTCACGGCGGCTTCCTCAACAAATTCATCGGCGACGGACTCATGATCATCTTCGGCCTTCCTCTCAGCGCCGGATCACCGCAGCAGGATGCACGCCGCTCCCTCGACTGCGCTCTGGCCATGATTCGCCGCGTCGAAACCCTCAATCATGAGAACAGCGGAGATCCAACTCAGCCCGTCCTGCGTATTGGTGTAGGGATCCATTCTGGACGTCTCATGGCCGGCAGCATCGGCTCAGCGTCCCGTCAGGAGTATTCCGTGATCGGTGCCACCGTCAATCTCGCCTCGCGTCTGGAAAGCCTCAACAAGCCTTTCAAGACCGAAATCCTCTTCTCTGAAGAAACCCGCGAGTTGCTCGGCGGCGCCGATTACCCTATCGAGCCGCTCGGCCCGGCCAAAGTCGCCGGTCTCGAAGAGCCTGTCCCTGTCTACACCATTCGGCCCGCGGCAACTGTCACGGACCCCTCCGTTACCGAGGCTCTTGCCTCATGACGCACCCAACCCAGACACCATGTACCCTCGTCAGGAGATCGACCATGAAACATCCCGCTGCACTTCTTCTCGTTGCCTTGCTCACACCCTGCGCTCTGACTGCCCAGTCGCCGTCAGCGACCCAGACAACCGCGACCCAGGCACCCGCTCATCCCGCCCGCGTCCGCGCCACGCTCAGCGGCTTTGATCTCTCCAGCAAATCCGGCAAAAGCGCCAACCAGATCGGTGGAGCCTCCCGCGACCTCGGCACACCGCGCATCTACGCCCCGGCCAGCGCCAAAGCCTACTCGCTGACCCCGACCTTCCTCTGGTCCGCCCCCGACGGAGCTACCAAGGTCACCTTCCGCCTTACCACAATCAACGGCATCGAACTCTACAACACCACCACCTCGGCCACCACCCTCACCTATCCTGCGGATGCGCCCGCGCTCAAGCCCGGCATGACCTACCGCTGGACCATCCTGCCAGAGAACGACATGCTCGGCGGAGCTCCCGCTCCAGTCACCTTCATGGTCGTCGATGGAGACGAGCGCACCGCCATCCAGACTGCGCTTGCCACCAGCACCGATCCGGCCAGCGTCTTCGTCCAGAATCGCGTCTGGTATGACGCCGTCGTCGCCTATAACTCAGCCCTGGCCAAAGACCCCGGCAACCAGGCCGCGCTGCTCGGTCGCGCCACTCTCTATAATTCCGTCCCCGCCACCGAGCCTCTGGCAGACGCCGACTATAAGCTGATTCACTGAGTTAACTTTGC
>JAJZFR010000377.1 GCA_021805265.1 Acidobacteriota bacterium
ACGGAGGGGATTCCGACGATAGATATGGTGAAGGTGTGGAGCAAGATCAAGGGATCGTCTTCGCGGCTGATCGGGCCGAACTGCCCTGGTGTGATCTCGCCGGGCAAGGCGAAGATCGGGATCATGCCGGCGCGGATTCACCTGGAAGGCTCGGTGGGGATTGTGTCGAAGTCGGGCACGCTGACCTATGAGGCGGTTCATCAGCTTACCCAGCGCGGGATCGGGCAATCGACGGCCATCGGCATCGGCGGCGACCCGATCATCGGGACGACGCACATCGACGCGCTGAAGCTGCTGAACGAGGACCCCGACACCGAGGCGATCATCATGATTGGCGAGATCGGTGGAGCTGCCGAAGAGGCTGCTGCGGCCTATGTGAAGGCCAATGTGAAGAAACCGGTGGTGGGCTTCATCGCCGGGCAGACTGCGCCTCCGGGCCGTCGCATGGGCCACGCGGGAGCGATCATCTCAGGCGGCCAGGGAACGGCGGCGGAGAAGATGAAGGCAATGACAGACGCGGGGATTCACGTGGTGGTTTCGCCGGCGGATATTGGAGCGAAGCTGGCTGAGGTGATTGGCCGAGGCTGAGCTGCGACTCTTCCTTTGACGCAACAACAAAGCCCGCCGAATTGGCGGGCTTTGTTGTTGGGCGGGATCGGATCACTGAGATACTCACCAAATCTGGCAGGGCTTGAGCGAGACCATCTTGTCGGTCGGCTTGCAGGAAAAACTTTTTGCAAACTGGGGCATGTCCACGAGGACGGCGTTGGTGCGGTACTCGTCGGGCGAGTGAGGATCGGTCTGGGCTTGTGTGCGGAGCGCTTCCGGGCGCGTTTCGGAGCACCACTGCTGGGCGTAGGCGATCCAGAAACGCTGCTCGGGATTGTAGCCGTCCATTTTGGCGGCCATGTCCACGTGCTCTTCCTGCGCCTTCAAAACCCAGGCTAAAAGCGCGAGTTTGAGGCCGCCGAGATCGGCGAGGTTTTCGCCCAGGGTGAGCTTGCCGTTGAGGTGAACTCCGGGCACGGCTTCAATGGCGTCGTACTGCTTGACCATGCACTCGACGCGGTCATTGAATTTGGCTTCATCGCCTTTCGTCCACCAGTCTTTCAGGTTGCCGGTCGAGTCGAACTGGCGACCCTCGTCGTCAAAACCGTGGGTGAGTTCGTGGCCGATGGTCGATCCCATATCGCCGTAGTTGGCAGCGTCATCTTCCTTGGCGCTGAAAAACGGCGGCTGGAGATAGCCGGCAGGAAAGTTGACGTTGTTTTCCTGCGGGTCGTAGTAGGCGTTGACCGTGGGCGGAGTCATCTCCCACTCGCTTCGGTCCACGGGCTTGCCGATCTTGGCGAGATCACGGGCCGACTTGTATTCGCTGACGCGCATCTGGTTGCCCACGGCGTCGCCCTTGACAATCGTCAGCGTGGCGTAGCTCTTCCACTTGTCGGGGTAGCCGACCTTGTTCATCACGCCGTGGAGCTTGATCCGGGCCTGGGCTTTGGTCTGGGCGCTCATCCAGTCGAGGCTGTCGATGTCGCGGCTCATGGCCTGCTCGATGGCGAGGGTGAGGTCAAGGGTGCGCTGCTTGTCCTCGGGCGGAAAATAGCGCGCGACGTAGACCTGACCGAGCGCGTCGCCCATCTCGTGGTCCACGCGGCTGGTGCAGGTCTTCCAGCGATCCTGCTGCTGCTCCGCGCCGTTGAGAATGTGGGCGTAGAAGTGCCAGTTCTCCTGGCCGAAGCTCTGGGGCAGGCTGGTGGAGGCGTAGGAGTGGAGCAGGTGCCAGCGCATGTATGCGCGCAGGGTTTCAATCGGCGTGGATGCCACGAGATCGTTGAGCGCAGCGTAGAACTTCGGCTGGGTGACGTTGATCTTCCCGTTGGCCGGGCCGCCATCGGCTTTCAGATAATCGGACAACGAAAAGTGGGTCATCTGACGGCTCAGCGTGGCCACGTCGCTGGGGTGGTTGACGGCCTGGGGGTCGCGCTCTTCAGTTGCGGTGAGCGATGCCTCGGCGAGCTTTGTCTCGAAGGCCATGACGGCCGCGGCGTCCTGCGCGGCCTTATCGGCAGGCTCGCCGGCGAGGGTAAACATCTTTGCAATATGCGCGAGATATTCGCGGCGAATCTCGGCGGACTTGGCATCGTCGCGGGTATAGAAACCGCGCTCGGGGAGACCCTTTCCGCCGGTGTCATAGAACGCGATCATCCTGCTTGAATCCGCGTAGTCGGGGCTTGATCCCATCTCGAAGAAGATGCCGACGCCCTTACGTTGCAAGGCACCGACGAGGGCCGGTAACTGGCCGATGCTGTCGAACGCGGCGATCTGGTCGAGCATGGGCTGTAGCGGCGCAATGCCTTTTGCATCGAGCGCGGAGGTGTCCATGCAGCTTGCGTATTCGTCGCCGATTTTCTGTTGGTTGGGGGTGCGATTGGGTGCGTTTTCCGACTGCTCAAGTATCTGTCGCAAATGGGCACGATTGAGGTCATACAACTCGCTGAAGCGTCCGTAGTAGGACTGGTCGGCGGGGAGCGGATTGCGTTTGATCCAACCGCGACAGGCGAACTGGTAGAAGTTGTCGCAGGGGCTAACGGAAACATCGATCAGCGAAGGATCGAAGACGCGCAGCGTGGCTCCCGCGCCAGCAGCGTGGCTCTTCACGGTTTGCGCCATGCCCGTGGCGGTCAGAACAAGGGCAAAAGAGGTCAGCAGCAAGGCAGGGATCAGCTTCCGGAACATGCCACTCACTTTACCAGACGCATCGGTAGACTTGCCCAAGCGGCAACTGCGGTCGGCCTACAGTGCGCTCACGGAGTTGTTGCTGCGATTGTCATCCGGGAGCGCGTGATCGGGATCGACGAGCACGGAGGCAATCGGCTTCTCGGAGGACCAGGTATACGTCCCGCTCTTCAACCAGGTCTCGACCGGCAGCAGGATGCGTGTCTTCGTCCCGTCGCGGAAAGTCACCTCGACCGGCGTCGGCAGCACGAGCTGGCCGAGATTGGTGAGGGTGACCGAGTCGCCGTCAATCTTGCCCGCTGCGACGTCGTACTTCCAGTTGTTCAGGTACCAGCCGCGCCAGAACCAGGCGAGATCCTCGCCGCCTTCGCTTTGCATCTCACGGAAGAAATCGGAAGGGGAGGGAT
>JAJZFR010000408.1 GCA_021805265.1 Acidobacteriota bacterium
GCGTTGAGGGCGTTGTCGTCCGGGCCGCCGAAGTAGATGAGGTTGGCGTTGTTGATCATTGGTGCGCCGAGCTTCTGCTCGAAGTCGCGCTCGATGTAGTCGAGGAAGACCATCACCCCGGCCATGTCGGCGTCGGTCTTGAAGTGCCCGAGCGCCTTGATTTCCGCGTAACCCTTCTGGCTGTCATGGAGATGGGCCTGGACCTGCTTGATGAGCGCGGCATTGAGGTTTACATTCGCTGCCACGCGCTCCGGACCGGGGATGAGGCCGGGATAGTAGTAGTCGAAGGCGGCGAGCATGGAGCCGCCGTGCTCGATGGCCCAGGTAGAGGGCTCGAGCAGACCGCAGAACGCCAGCGCGCCGTTGTAGCGGTTGGGATAACCCTCGATGGTCGCCATGGTCAGCTCGCCGCCCATCGAGTGACCCGTCACGTAAGTTTCCTTCGGCTGCCCGTAGTGGGCGAGGAAGTAGCGTCGCAGGACTTCCGTCTCGCTCATGGCCTGTTCAACGGCGAATCCGGTGACGGAGTAGCCGGACTGGAGGACCGCGTATCCCTGTTCCGCGAAGCCGGTGCCGAGCGGGTTGGGCTTCGTCTGGGCGTAGGTGACCGGGTCTTCCGAGTAGCCGTGGTAGTAGACGATGAGGATGTGATTCCACTCCGCAGGCATGTCGATCCGGTACGGCGCGCCATCGAGGACACCGGTTTCGACGTGAATATGCGATGCGGCGGGAGTCTTCGTTGCGGCGGGCTGCTGGGCGAGCGCGGAAGCTGCGAGGAAAGTGAGGGCCAGGGCGAGCAGCGGTCGGTGGAGGGTCGATTTCACGGGATGGGTTCTCCTGAGTGGGCGGCTGAGGCGATGGTAATCGATCCGGTGACGGGATGGGGGAGAAATCCTGCGGGGGAAAACTTGCATGGGGGGCTGTGCTTCATGCCACACTAAAAGGGTGAACACTCAGACAATCGTAATTCTGGATTTTGGATCGCAGTATACGCAGTTGATTGCGCGGCGGATACGCGAGCAGAATGTATTTTCCGTGGTTTTGCCGTGCACGGCTCCGCTGGCAGAGATTCAATCCCATGCGCCGGTGGGGGTGATTCTCTCTGGCGGTCCGTCGTCGGTGTATGACGCGGATGCGCCGCCCGCTGACCCGGCGATTCTCGCGCTGGGCGTGCCGGTGCTGGGCATCTGTTACGGATTGCAGTTTATAGCCCATCACCTGGGCGGCAAGGTGGTTTCGGCTGCGCGGCGGGAGTATGGGCACGCTGAGGTTTCAATTCTGGATGGGGAGACGGCGCTGTTCGCCGGTTTGCCGCCGACGCTCGCGGTTTGGATGAGCCACGGGGACGAGGCGCTGGAGCTGCCGGAGGGTTTCCGCAGGATTGCGCAGACGAGCAATGCGCTGGCCGGGATTGCCGACGAAGGCCGAAGAATCTGGGCGGTGCAGTTTCATCCCGAGGTGCATCACACACCGCTGGGAAGCGCGCTGCTGAAGAACTTTGTGTTTGGAATTTGCGGGGCGCAGGCCGACTGGACGCCGGCGCACTTCATCGAATCGACCATTGCATCGATTCGGGAAAAGGTGGGCGCGGGGCATGTGCTTTGCGCGCTCTCAGGCGGCGTGGATTCGTCGGTGGCTGCGGTGCTGGTGCATCGGGCGATCGGGAGCCGGTTGACCTGCGTTTTTGTGGACAACGGAGTGCTGCGGAAGAACGAGTTCGGCCAGGTGACGCAGAACCTGCGCGACAAGCTGGGATTGAATCTGGTGCCTGTGGACGCTTCGGAGCGTTTTCTTTCGGAGCTGGCCGGGGTGACGGATCCGGAGACCAAGCGGAAGATCATCGGGCGCGAGTTCATTGTGGTCTTCGAGGCTGAAGCTGAGCGGATTGCCGAGCGGATTGCTAAGCAGTCGGGCGGCGTGGAGTGGCTGGTGCAGGGGACGCTCTATCCGGACGTGATCGAGTCGTCGAGCGTGCGCGGGCCGTCGCAGACAATCAAGAGCCACCACAACGTGGGCGGGCTGCCGGAGCGGATGAAAATGAAGCTGATCGAGCCGCTGCGGGATTTGTTCAAGGATGAGGTTCGGCGGATTGGCCGCGACCTCGGCATGCCCGAGGAGATTCTGGGACGACAGCCGTTTCCCGGCCCTGGCCTCGCGGTGCGGATTGTAGGTGAGGTGACGCCGGAGCGGGTGGCGATCCTGCAGAATGCGGACGAGATTGTGGTGAGCGAGATCAAGGCGGCGGGGCTTTATTCGCAGATATGGCAGAGTTTTGCGGTGCTGCTGCCGGTGCGCAGCGTGGGCGTGATGGGCGACCAGCGGACGTACGCTTATACTTGCGCGATTCGCGCGGTTCACTCGGAGGACGGGATGACGGCGGACTGGGCACCGCTGCCGCACGAGTTGCTGAAGCGGATTTCCAGCCGGATCGTGAACGAGGTGCGCGGCATCAACCGCGTGGTCTATGACATTACCTCGAAGCCGCCGGGCACGATCGAGTGGGAGTAGGCATGGTCCTGCTGAGCCACCCGACAGGCAATGCCAACGTGGCCGAGGTGGCTGCGGCGCTGAATGGCGAAGAGATGCTTGCCGCGTATTACACCTGTGTTCACTGGCGACCGGAGGCCGTGTATGCGCGGATGGCTCCGGCATCAGTGCGGGCGATGTTCGAGCGGCGGTCGCGGGTGCGGCTTCCTGAGAAGATGGTGCATTCGCATCCGGCGCGCGAGCTGATCCGGAGTGCTCTGCTGCGGGCGGGCCGACGCGATCTGGTGACCGATCTGGTGACCGGGGAGCGGCGGCTGTTTTCGATTGACGCGGTGTATCGGGATCTGGATCGGCATGTGGCGCGCGAACTGGGGCGATATTCGGCTATCAGCGCGGTGTACGCCTATGAGGATGGAGCGCTGGCGCAGTTTCGCGCTGCGGAAAAGCGTGGGCTGAAGCGGATTTATGATCTGCCGATTGGCTACTGGCGGGCGAGTCGCCGGATTGCCGAGGAAGAGGCGGAGCGGAAGCCGGAGTGGAAGGGTACGCTGAATGCGCTGGCCGACAGCGCGGAGAAATGCGCGCGCAAGGACGAGGAGCTGGAGCTGGCGGATACGGTGATCGCGCCGAGCGCCTTTGTGAAAGA
>JAJZFR010000259.1 GCA_021805265.1 Acidobacteriota bacterium
CCAATCCGGGCACCAAATCCCTGTAAAGTCAATTCCAGCGGCTGCGGTCGTTCAGGTCCTCACCCTCGTCCTCGATCAGCCGTCCCTGGCCGTCAAAGCGAACCGTGCGCCCCTGCTTTCGCATGTAGACCTGAAACCGGGCCGCCGCGCGGCGGCGCTTCCAGCGGTAGTAGCGATTGCGCAATCCGTACCAGGTTTCGCTCAGGCTGAAGAAGAGTCCCCTGCGCGGCGCAAGGCGAAGATAGAGATACGCAGCCAGCGCGCCTCCCAGTTGAGCAAAGGCGAATACGCGCTGCTCGCCGAAGGTCTCAGCCAGCGCGATCAGTCCATAGATCATGGCCAGATAGCGGGCCTTGATGCCCAGCACAAAGAAGAGCCGGAACTCCATGTCTCCGTAGAGAACGCCGATGGCGGTGATCAGGCCGAAGATGCCGCCCATACAACCTGTGAGCAGAACCAGCCCCTGAGGATGACCGCTTAACTGACCCACCAGAAAGATCAACACCGCAGTCAGCGCGGCACCCAGGACCGAAGCGGCATAGAGGCCGCTCAGCCAGCGCCCCGAGTGCATCGACTCCAGAAATCCCGCAAGAAACCAGAGCGAAAGCAGCTCGAGCAAAGTCCCCAGCAGGGAGAGGTGGACGAAACTGTAGGTCAGAGGCTGCCAGAGCTTGCCGGTCAAAAATCCCAGCGGATCAAGCCCCAGCCAGCCGACCAGCGACGGGCCACCCGGCAGACGCAGAGAACCGGCGATGAGCAGTGCAAAATACGCGCCAAGATTCCACAGAACCAGTTTGCGCGTGGCTCCGGAAAACTCCGGAAATGCGAATTGAGCCGTGCGAAAGCCGGGCATGATCGCCTCTCAGTAGCTTTGAGGGTATACCGCAGGCGGGTGCGCTGTCATGCCCGCGATCCCGTTTCATCAGCCTTTTCAGGATGCCGGTTCCCAAGCGGAACGCTGTGCCGTTACGGCTGGCTGGGGCACCGTGACCGTGGTCACCAGGCTGGCATGCCCGGCGGCGTCCACAGTCCTTACCCCGAAGATCACGTTGTCCTTCGAGATGGGCACGGTCAGGGTGACCGCCTGGCTGGCCTCCTCGGGCGCGGCAACCGTCTTGCCGTATTGCCAGTCTGCCGAGTCCGTCCGCCGCCAGACCAACTCATAGTGGAAGCCCGCGGCGGGGACAGGCTGCGGAGCGTCCCAGCTCAGGGTGGTTCCGTTCTCCAGCTTTTCCGTGTGGATTTTGAACCCGGTCGGCACGCCCGGCGATGCGGCCAGCGTTCCCAGGGTCGCCGCGTTCAGCTTTGCCACATTGGCCACGTAGCGGAAGTCCACAAAGCGGAGCAGGTCGCCGAACTGAATGCCATTCTCGATGCGTACGTTCTGGTGCTGGTGGTTAAAGTCCTCGCGCCACTCGGTGAGTCGCACGGCGGCAAAACCCTGCTGGTTGAAGCTGGTGTGGTCGCCGCCGCGCAGATAGCGATCCGGGCGGGCAACCAGAAATGCGGAAAAATCCGGCGCGCCATGCAGCCCGCTCAGATACGTCTGGCCCGCCAGCGCGACGGCGCGTGCGAGCTGTCGGCTGGGCGCGTCCTCGACCAGTCCCAGGGCGCGAATTCGTCGCGCCTGATCCGGTGTCGCCGTTGTCGGAATGCCCTCGGAAAAGACGCGGATCCGGTCCTTCAACTGGAGCTTGTCGCCCGGCGTGGTATTGCCGCCAACGATGTCGTTGTTCAGAACCCCTTCGAGATGCCAGCCCTCCGCGCGCGCCAGCTTCGCCAGATGGGAGGAGCCGTACAGCCCCTGCTCCTCACCCGCGACGGCCACAAAAACAAGCGAGGCGGGCCAGTGCTGTTTCAGGCTGGCCTGGGAGAGGACGCGTGCGCATTCGAGCGAAACCGCGACACCGGAGGCATCGTCATTGGCTCCCGGAGCCGCGCCGTGATCGTCGCTGTTGTCCGAGTCACGTGAATCGTAGTGGCCGGTCACCAGGTACATCCGCGCCGCCTGCGCGGCATCCTTGCCACGCAGGATCGCATACACGTTGGTGATGGTCGTCGGTCGCGCGACGCGGCTTGAAACCGGCTGCACGAAGGTATCCCGCCTGACCTCCAGACAGCCGCCGCACTCCTTCGATATCTGCTCGAACTGCGCAAAAATCCAGTCCGCCGCAGCGGTCGCTCCCTGCCCCGCTGGCAGGTCTGTTTCCATGCTTGAGAGTGTGCTCCGTGTGCCAAAACCAACCAGCGTGGTGATGATCTTCTCGATACGCGCCGAGGATACCTGGCGCAGCGCGGCGGCTATGGCCGGGTCGGGCGCAGCAGCCTTCAGGGGAGCGCCGTAGAGCTGGTAGTCCGCGCGACCCGCCTGCGTGACCGGGGACGCAGTCTGAGCCACGCCGCTTGCCGGCAGCAGCGTAGCGACCAAGGAAATCGCGAACAGACGCAAACAAATCTTCATCGTGGACATCCCTTTCCAGTAAATTCTCCACAGCGTACATGAGGTCGGCACCGACGGCGAATGGCGCTTTTTGAGGACCGTCGCGCTTGCGGGGCTTGACCACGAGGCGCTCTTTGGCTAAAACTAGCCAAGTCGAGCCACATCTTGATGTCATCATACTGCTCAGCGCTTCTGTTCCGCGGATGCAGTGGGAAAGGAGGAGGCACAATGCCCAATTGCCCGGAGTGTGAAACGCCGCTTGATTTTACCGAAGACGAAGTGGACGAAGGCGACATCGTAGCCTGTGACGAATGCGGTGCCGAATTCGAGATTGTCGCAACCGAGCCGCTCGAACTTGCCCATGTGGACGGCGACGATCCGACCGACGACGACGAGAATTTTCTGGATGAAGAAGAAGAGGAATAATGCCTTTGCAGACCACCGCACGACCCGCGTTCCACCTGGCTGCCGCCCTGGCAACCTTTGCGTTGTTCGCGATTCCGATTTCAGCTCTGCTGCTTGCGCCCACTGTATCTCTGGGGCAGAACTTTGGCCAGCGCAGCATCGCGGGCAAGGTGGTGGATGATCGCGAAGCGCCCGTCAGCGATGCAACCGTCTTTCTGGAAGACCTGAAATCCAAAAGCGTTCGCAGCTTCACCAGCACCTCCGACGGCTCCTTCCGTTTTGCTCAGATCGGCATGGTGGACGACTACGAAGTGTGGGCGCAAAAAGGCAAGCTCAAGAGCAGCGTCAAATCGATCAGTTCCTTTGATTCCCGGACCGAGCTGCACTTCGATCTGAAGCTGAAATAATCCCCGCATAGCGGTAGCCGCCGACTTGGCGAGAACCGTCAGGCGACCACTGGCAGCCCGGCGGAGAGAATTTTCATCGGCGTTATGCCTCGCTGACGCAGGGCGCGCAACGCCAGCGCGTCGTGCCGCTTGGCCAGCCGCTGGCCATTGTGGTCGGCCACCAGTTCACAGTGAAACCAGTTCGGCGCGGGGTAACCCATGGCGCGCAACAGCAATATCTGCCGCGCGGTAGACTTCAGCAAATCGGCCCCGCGGACCACTTCGCTGATCTGCATCATGCCGTCATCGACCGCCGAAGCCAACTGGTAGCTGGGCACATTGTCGCGACGCCACACCAGGAAATCGCCAAAGTCCTTGCCCGCTACAAATCGCTGTGGACCGAGATTCAGATCGTGGAACTCGACCGCAACCCCGTCGGGAACGCGAAATCGCCAGTTCACATTTTCCGGCGTGAAGCGGCTCGATGTTGGCCCAGGAAGCTGCGCCAGCTCGACATCAAAGCTGCGACAGGTGCCGGGGTAGATCGGCTCATCGTCGGTCGCTCCGCCCGGCGCATCCCCTGAAGCGCCTTCGTGCGGAGCCGAGGCCGCCAGCGCCAGATCTTTGCGCGTACACCGACACGGATAGACATAGCCCCGCCGGATAAGACGGCGCAGCGCCGACTCATAAATCTCATGGCGTTTGCTTTGCAGATAAGGCCCATAGGCCCCAGGCTTCTCCTGCCTGTCAGACCTGTCCGGACCCTCCTGCCAGCGAATCCCCAGCCAGCGCAGGTCCTCGATGGCGGCATCGGCAAACTCCGCCCGACTGCGCTCCGGGTCCAGATCGTCCATTCTCAGAATGAGCACTCCACCCGCTTCTCGGGCGCGCTGGCTCGCCGTCCAGAAGGTCCGCGCATGGCCCACATGCAACAGCCCGGTCGGCGACGGCGCCAGACGCCCTCGATAGCCACCCTGCGGAAGCTCAGAAATCAATGTGCCCACGCTGCCAGTCTACCCATCGCAGGCTGCCAAGGCTACCGTCAACGGGATGTCTTCCTTGGTTCACGGCAGGCAAACAGGAGGCTCAACCGCGTCTCAAAAAATCTCTGGAATAGAAGCAAAGGCGATGCGCGTCGGGGCTGCCTTGAGCGCAGCCATCATGCTTGCCGGAGCGAGAGTGCTGAATCCATACTTGTTGTTCAGCGCGTCCATGGCTTCGGCCAGGCGGCGGCGCTGGCGCGCTCCGTCCTGCGCGTCAAACAGCGTGAGGGTGTGCACGGCCTCGGCCACCAGTCCCCCCAGCACTACCGAGACGAAAAACGGGTGCTGGTGGTTTGCGCCCCGCGGTCGCGTCTCCCAGAGTTTGCGGAGCGCGAGGATCAGCGTCGGATTGTCCTGACACTCGATCAATCTTGTTTCGCTCGACCAACTTTCGCCGCGCCCCGGCCCAAAAGCCGAAGCCGAGCGCACCGGAGCCTTGCCCACGAAACTCAGCGTGACTCCAATACGGCTGGCCCACAATCGCTCTTTGCGCATTCGCATCGCCGCCCGGTGTAACAGTTTGTGCGCCACCGACCAGGCAGAGTCGAGGTTGCGCATCTCCGGCGCGAGCACATGCTGGTGGCCCATGGATTTGGCGTGTTCCTGTTCCTCGAGGTCAAAGTTTTCGCCGCGCAACCAATACCAGAGCCGCTCGCCCCACACCGAACCCCACAATGCGCCTGCCTGCTCGCGCGACCGCTCCATCAGTTCCGCCATGGTGCGGACCCCCTGCGCATTCAGCCGCTTCTCGGTCCGAGCTCCGATGCCCGGCAGGTCGCGCAGCTCGAGGCCGAGCAGCGCACTGCGCAGAACATCCGGCGTCAGCGCCACCAGACCATCGGGTTTTTCCATGTCGCTGGCTATCTTGGCCAGAAAGCGATTGGGGGCCAGGCCGACGGAGCAGCGCAGGGTTCTACCCGCCTGCTCGCGCACCGCCTGCTTCACCCGCTCCGCCAGCTCGAGCGCCGCCAGCAGGGGGCGCTCGCGACCCATCAGCCGACAGGCCATTTCGTCGATGGAAAGCACCGCAGTGACGGGAAGGCAGCTTTCCACCGCCGCCACAATCCGATGGTGATACTCGACGTACAGCTCGTGGCGCGCCTCGACAAAGACGATCCCAGGGCACTTTTCCCGCGCCTCGCGCACCATGGTTCCCGTCTTCACCCCACAGGCCTTTGCCTCATAACTGGCGGCAATGCAGCAGGTGGTGTCGGCCTGGAACGGGACCACGCCGACAGGCTGACCGCGCAACTCCGGCCTCTCCTCCTGCTCGACAGAAGCAAAGTATGAGTTCAGGTCCACAAAGAGCCAGTTCACCTCCGGGAGGCGAGATGCCGGCTTCTGAGCTGGCCAACTCTGCCCCGCATCAGCCGCGCCCTCCTGCTTCTCGGCCCTGGCGTCCCGCAGGGAGCTTGAGGCGAAACCCATGGCGAACCCTCCACGCCCTATATTCGCCTTGCTTTCGCTTTTTTGCAAGTGGAAAATTTCCCATGTTCAACTCAGGCGCATGGGTGCTACACTTGGCCTGCCTATCCACAATCGTTCTCTATTGATCTACGCGACAACCGCCGATGAACAGATTGCGTCTAATAATAGGTACGTAGGAAGGTACGCGGGTACGGATTGATAGATACAGGATATTGAAGATGCATTCACTGATACACACGCTGTTTTCGGCAGGAACGATACTGGCAGTGATCATCACTGCGGCGGTGGGAGTGCTGCTGTTCTGTTGTGTCGGCTGTGCCCACTGTTCGTGCAAGGAAAAGGACGAAATCTTCCGCCGCAAGTCAGCCTGAAACAAGCCGTCCGCCTGCATGAGCCACGGCGATCATGGGCTGGCTGTGCGGTACTGGTCAGGCAATGGGTCATGCAATCAATGGGTCCCGCGATCCCTGGGTAATGCAATCGCTCGGCTGGCCCGATCAACATTCCCTTTTACGCGGCTGTCGCGGTGCCATATCTCATTCTGCGGATTCAGCCCTGTTGCTCTACGGGATTGAGGACTTCAAAGCCCTCCGCCTGAGCCGCGCTCAGCAACGGTGCCGACGAAGCGACGAAGACGATGGCAACATCCACCAGCATCTCGCGAGCCACGACTGCGGCACCAAGCTGAATGGCTTCGGCGGCCCGCAGCGGGTGTTGATCGAGCATCTGGCGGGCTGCCTCGAGCACTGCCGGATTCAGCGGCTGTTGCACCATCCGGGCCGATTCCGTACGCAGAATCGCCCGCGCCTGAGCGCCATCCTGCTCGCTGAGCGCGCCCTCGGTCTCGCCGCGCTTGAGCGCCGCATACACCTCGAGCGGCGTGCCGGCTGCGATCAGCTTTCGGTTGTCCTCGATCTCTTCCATCAGGCGCATCATGAAATCCGTACCCGGTCCCCGGACGAATAGAGGAGTCAGCGCCGTTGCATCCAGAAAATAGCTAGCCACGCGCCCCTCGATCTTCTTCCAGCATGTCGATGAGTGAGGCGGATTGCCCGGAAACCGGACGGAATCGCTGCGCATCTTCCGCGATGCCCGCCTCGGCGCGATTCAACCGAATCGTCGTCGTCGGATAGGCTGGCGTCTTGGGGTTTGGAATCTTGCTGGTCGAAACTACGCCGCGCTGGATGGCCTCGGCGAGGATCAATTGTCGTGACTCGGGATTCTGATTCCAGCGAAAGGTCTTGCGCGGGAGAAACGAATCGCGGAACCACTTCAATGCGATAAAGGCATGTCCGCCGCGCTCTGCCTCGGCGAGCGAAGCGCACAACTCGCGAATCTGGTCGTCCACATCGGTCGGCAGGCTCGCCGACGCCTCATGCATCCATCGCTCTGGGGAGTTATCTGCGGCGTTTCCCTGGCCAGTGCGGCCATTGGCTCTCGATTGCGGCGCAATGTTCCCGTTCGACCCGATTCTGCGGCCCTCGGGATGGTCGTCCGCGTCGATCCGCTCGAAGTAAATGCGAATTTCATCCTCTTCCGGATTCCACGTGGAGGCCAGGGCACCACGTCGCTTGCTGCGGCCATTCTCGCCGCACAACTCGACGATCACCTGATAGCCGGCGGGCGCAAGAAAGTGCAACGCCTGCCTGATCTCCGGATCATCCGAATACTCCATTCCCTCGAGCGCATCCTCGATCCTCGCTTCGGCTTCCGGGATGGTCAGTTCTGAAATCTCATCCTCTACGTTATGGTTTTCATGATGGTGCTGTAATGTCTTCATCTCGTTCTCCCTCCGGCGTCTGGTTCCTGAACCCAGATATGCCTTGACTTTAAGAATTGTTGGTGCGCCCACGCAGTTTTTGGCTTTTTCCCGGACACGAAAGGAGTCGATGGCGGGAGACAGGAAAGCTCCATGAAACATCTATTGAATGTACGTCTCCGAGTGACATAAGGATGTATGACAGCTTGCGGAATGATTCGTAATCGGTTACAGAAATTCACCGGAGACAAATCACTTCAACAGGCAGGACTCTATCTAACTTGTCAACCTATTTCGTAGGCTTAGTTTACAGCCAGCTTCCTCTATCGCTGCTACGCTTTTGCGGCATGACTTCCTGATCTTACGCCGACCGTCGAATACCACACGGAGGAAAGATTACAAACCTTTCTCTTTTCAGTGCACTATAGAAAAATTCCGCTGTTCCTTTTGATGGAATAAACGATTCCAACTGTCGTATTCATGGGCAGCTCTTCCGTGGGTCTTACACATTGGATGCAGGATGCGATCCGGTTCGCTTCAATTTCATCGGCTGCTACGTACAATAGTTGTATGCGTCGTAGTCTTCGCCTGCTGTTGCCGGTTCTTGTTGTGTTTTTGGTCCATGGCCCGGCCCATGCCGATGCGCCGGCATTTGATCTGATTGGGCCGAAGATTGACGTGCATGTGCAGCGCAACGGCACCACGCTCCCCATCGCCGAAGTGCCTTCGCTTGAGCCTGGGGATCGCCTGTGGATTCATCCTGACCTGCCGGAAAGCCAGTCCGCGCACTACGTTCTGATCGTCGCGTTTCTTCGCGGAGCCACCAATCCGCCGCCGCTCGACTGGTTCCACAGGGTCGAGACCTGGACCCGCGAAGCGCGGGAAGAGGGCGTGTTCGTTGTGGTTCCTACGGAAGCCCAGCATGTCCTGCTCTTCCTCGCGCCAGAGACCAACGGAGACTTCAGCACGCTGCGCGCCGCGGTGCGGGGCAGGCCCGGCGCATTTGTCCGCTCGGCTCAGGACCTGCAACAGGCGAGTTGGGACCGCATGCGGCTCAATGCCTACCTCGCAGAGGTCAAAGCCATCTCTGGAAGCGATCCGAAAAACCTCAAATCCGGTTCTGAACTCGCGGCCCGCACACTCGGAATGCGCCTCGACCAGCAGTGCTTTGACAAGCCCTCGGAACAGCAGGCACCGTGCCTCGTGCAACACACGGACGGGTTGGTGCTCGACGACAGCAGCGCACAGTCACGGGTGACGCAGATTGCCAACGGCACGACCGCCGACCTGATGAACCAGTTGAGCTATTCGACCGCAGCCGGCGCTGGAATGTACAGCGCCTACGTTGGCGCCATCGTCGATGTGGTGCGCATCTTCAGCAGCGTTCACACGGCGAAATACCAGTACATCCCCGCTCTTGCGCTGCCGTTCAAAGACCCTGGCGAACGCGCGGAAAATCAAGGCGAAACGCTGAACCTGCGCCTCAATGTCCCGCCATCCTTCCGCGATCCGAAGTCCGTCATCGTGATCGCGCTGCCGCCAATCATCCCTCCGGATGCGGTTGCCAGCCGCCTGCCCCTGATCCAGCCCGCAGACCCTGCGCTGAGCTTTTGCGCCTTGAAGCCGGAACTGGTTCTACCCGCCGAGGGCGCGCCACTCATGTTTGCCACCTCGATGGCATTCGGACTCAAGCTGCACATTGAGCCGGACGGTGGGGACCAGGCTCACGCCGCTGCCGGTTTTGATGTGCCCGTTCACCCCAGCGCCGTTCAGGGCGGTTTTGTGCTCGACAAGCCGCTCCCTTTGCTCGAAGCGCCGCAGGTAACGGCCCAGTTGCGGGGAAGCTGGGGCTTTGACGCGTGGGAGGGTCCCAAATTCACGCTGCTGATGCCGCGGCGCAATGGGTGGACTCCGTCGGAAGCCGACCACAGCGCGCTCATCACCGGGCGCCAAGACACGCTGCATCTGGAGGGAGCCAACACCGTCTGCGTCCAGAGTGTCATCATGCAACTGCCCGGCGCGAGCGCCGTTCCGATTGCGTGGAAGAGTACGCGGCCGCGGGAACTCGAGCTGCCGCTGCCGCTCCAGGACGCCACGCCCGGAGCTGTCACCGTCCTGGTGCAGCAGTATGGCATGGCGCAGCCCGAGAAGATCACCCTCCGGGCGTACGCCGAGGCGGCCGCGCTGGACAGCTTCAGCCTCAACGCGGGCGACAGGATTGCCCTGCTCAAAGGCAATCGCCTGGACGAAGTCCGTTCCGTCGATCTCGCTGGCATTACTTTTTCGCCCGATGTGCTGCACCGGGTGAGGAACCTGGATCAGCTCCTGCTGAACGCGACCGGAGTAACCGCGACGCTCGAACCCGGATCGAGTTACCAGGCCCATGTGACGCTGCGCGACGGGCGGGAGCTTCAGGTGCCTGCCACAGTCACGCCTCCTCGACCCGGCATCGAACTGCTGAGCAAAGGCGAGCAGCATCAGGACTCTGACCCACCCGCAACCGTGCGGCTCGGCAGCGCAGACGACCTGGCCCTCGAACGCAAGTTGGTGCTTTTCGTCCGCTCGCGCGTACCGGCTACATTTCCCCGCAAGGAAACTCTGGAACTGGCTGCGGTGGATGGCAGCTTTCAAACTACGCTGAGCCTGGCCGATGGCAGCCTGATGCTCGAGGACGCCGGCACCGCAGTCGCCGTGCTGGATCCACTGGCACGCTTCGGTCCCTCGGCATTTGGTCCGATCCAGCTACGCGCGGTCTCTCCCGACGGCGTCTCCGGCGACTGGGTGCCGCTTGGAACCCTCGTCCGCATCCCGCAATTCACCGACCTGCATTGTTTCCGGTTGCCCACGCGGCCCTGCACCCTGAGCGGCAACAATCTGTTTCTGGTGACGGCAATCGGAAGCACCCCGGAGATGTCTGACGCTCAGGATGTACCCCCGGAGTTTGCCGGGACCGAGTTAGCCGTGCCCGGCACGGTCCGCAACGGCCCCACCGGAACCATCTATCTGCGACTACGCGACGATCCCAAAACCGTCCAGGCGCTCAACATGAACGCCACCCTGGCACCAGCGCCCACAGCGCAAGCTGCCCGGCGAACGACGGACTCCGGGCCGGGGACGACGGATCAACCGGCCCCCAGCGAATCGAAGGAAGGCGCAGCCGAACAGGACCAGGTAACGCAGAACCGAGCGACTCAGGACCGGGCAACCCAGGAGCGACCGACACAGGGCCAATCTGGCGATGCGCCGAAAAGCCCTTCCGCCGTAAAACCGGCGGACAGCAGCAAAACTCCTCCGGCGCCGCAAAGCTAGGTCAACTTATCTGGCGGCCACTCAGTGGTGGTTCTTTTTCCTGCCCGTGAGCGTGGCGAAGAGGATGCAACTGAGAAAGACAACCGCCAGGAGCGGTACGACGAAAAACGGGGACGTGATGTTCATAACGACTCCTCTGTTTTCAGGCTAGCACGGCTTCCTGCCAGGCTGAGCCGCTCCCATGCCAGGCTGGTACAGCTTCGCCGCGCGCTGTTCCCTGACTGGGAAGCAGCGCGCGACGGATGGGGCTATGGTTTGCCGCTTGCTTCCATTCCGGGAGCACTCTTCGGATAACTCGCACGCACCGTCAGGATTTCGTAGGGCTTGATGGGAGCCTGGACGGTATCGTTGTGGATGGGAAGCGCGTCGCCTTCGGGTATCTCCTGCATGTTGGTGACGGTGGCGGCGGTGGCTCCGACGGGCAGGTGGAACTGGACCGTGGCTGCCTTGCCAGCCCACTCATAAACGCGGAAGATCAACGCGTTGCTGTCTTCCGCCTTCTTTACCGCCGTCAGCACCACGTTCTCCGGCGAAACGGAAACGAAGGAGTGAGCCGCAGGCAGGGAGCCGGGATGAGCGGTGGTGACAGAGGCGGAAAGCGGATAGTTGTACTCCCAGCCGTGACGGACGGTGAGCGCCTGTTGCCAGCCGTCTCCGTGCGGATAGAGCGCGTAGCGGAAGTGGTGAGGTCCGCGATCCGCCTCGGGATCAGGCCAGGTGGGCGACCGCAACAGGCTCAGGCGCAGCACGTTTCCGGCGCAATCGTATCCGTACTTGGTCTGGTTGATGAGGCTCATGCCGTGGGTGCCACCAGCCTCGGCGCTTGATCCGGTGAGGTCGGCCCAGCGCATGGCGGGCACCTCGAACTGCGCCTTCTCCCAGGAGTTGGTGCGCAGCGTGGTGCGCTGGATGCTGCCGTAGGGAATCTCGTAGGTGGCGAAGTCGCTGTGAACCGCCAGCGGGAACGCGGCCTTGAGCAGGACGTGCGTCTCGTGCCAGTCGATCTGGTTATCCACATCGACTTGATCGGAATCCGGTGCGAGACGGATGGTCTGGACGAACTTCGAGCTTTGCCAGCTTCGGGCGACGGTCACGGCCTGATTTCCGTCCGGCTTGACCGTGTCCACCATGGTGAGCGCCGTCGGGGCCTGGTCCAGAGTGCCGGGATCGATGTTCCACGCGTCATAATCCTTCGGCGTGTCCTTGAATGCCTGCAACTGGTTGCCGCAGGCTCCGGCGGCGAGGGTTTCAAACTTCGCCCGCTTGTCGTAGAGGCTGGTAATGCAGCCTGTGGTCTTGCTGATCGCCACGCGCAGGCGGTTGTTTTCGAGCACGTACCCGGATGGCTGATCGTCCAGTGTTTTCCCGGCGTCCGGGTCGCTGGCGGCCCTGGTCGGCTCGAGCCAGAGCACCTTGTAGCCGAGGGCAGGCACGTTCTGCGCCGAGATGCTCAGCGTGGTTACGCCGGTTTTCGCATCGCGCGAGACAACATGGGCTGCTCCGTGGCTTGGTCCATTGCCCGCCAGGGTGTAGTCCTCGATGGATTGGCCGGGCGGCAGTTGCGCCGTCACTGTCACTTCGCCGGAACGCTCCCAGCCGAGCGGATTCATGACCACGATGGGCAGGCCATTGCCGCGCGTATCGATCTTTTCGTCCAGCGTCTGGCTGGCACCGGCGCTGATCTCGTTGGTGGACCAGCGGACCACGTCATAGTCCTTCTGCGCGTCCTTGTAGATGACGCCGATGCCGGAGCCGGCGGCGAGATCATGAAACTGATTGAAGAGGACTTTTTTCCAGTCCTCGGTCAGCTCCGCGCCCGGATAAGGGCGGCCATCGAGCCAGGCCATCGAGGCCCACTTCTCGGCATTGAGAACCTCTTCCTCGCTGGTGCGCA
>JAJZFR010000093.1 GCA_021805265.1 Acidobacteriota bacterium
AGCGGATTTTTCTGCCGGTGAATCTCGTCGGGCACACGCCGCAGCCATGCCCCATCGGCGGCGGCCAGCAGCAGCGCGGGAAACAGGACAAGCGCGAGGATGGATGTCTTCATGGGTAGCTCTACGCCTGTATTTTAATGCGCGTCGGAGGCGTCGGATTGTGCATCGATGCGGTTTCCCGTTCGCAGATCGAGCGTGAACGGAACTTCCTTGTCAGAGAGCAAATCCCAGCCGAAGCCATGCAACTGGTTTTCATCGACTCGATTCAGCGTGATGCCTTCCCACGAGAGTCGGTCGGAGTGCCATGCCTGTCCGTCCGCTCCCCAGGCGAGGATGGTGTGGTGGCCGAAGAAAAGCAGGAGCCGCTGCTCCACAAGGGAATGGACCTGCAGGACCGGACGCAGCGGGAGCATGGTGAAGTGCTCGGGCTGGAGGGCTGAAATCAGATACGCATAGCCGCCCGAGAGCGCGCAGAGCGTGTCCGCATCGGGTGTGGACCAGAGTCCGGTGGGCGCGGCGGGATCGCGAAAGCCAAGCGCGCAGGTGGCCAGGAAGGGCTGTGCGTCTCGTTCGTGACGGACGAGGATTTCGAGCGCGCCACGCTCGACCTCTTCCACCAGAGCGGGGTAAGTGAAGTGGCGACCGGGGAGAATCAGCGGCCGCGCGGGCAGAATCTCCGCGCTCCAGCGATGCGGAAAGACGCCGTTGAAGGTTGGAGCGGTCATGCGCGATTTCTTTCCGCTACCGGTACATGCACTGTACCGCCGGAGTCTTCGATTCGTCTCATGATTCCAGTTTAGTTGTTCCATGCCGAAGCGCGGAATGCAGGGTGCGGCAAGGTTGCCATTCAGTTGGCGACGCGCCAGGGCGAGGTGTTGCTCCAGCCTCGGAGCTGGTCGAGCGCCCAGGCATTGGACTTGTCGGTGTGGCAACTGGTGCAGGGGTTGGGGATGCCGAACTGTTGTGTCAAAGTCGGCGTGATGAAGCGGAAGGTGTGACTGCTGACATACGTATTTTTGAGGGTTTCTGCGATTTTTGGCATGTGACATGCGGTGCATTGGCTGCCCGCGCTGCCAGGCGCATGATGGGTGTGTTCCGAGACCGTGCCTTTGAGACCTGCGGGATTCTTCGCAGTGTGGCAGGTGAGGCAGAGCTGATTGCCACGAGCGATGAGATTCGAGGGGTTCTGGTTGCTGTGGACATCGTGGCAATCGAAGCAGCGTATCTCGCGGTGATACATGTTGCTCTGCGCGAAGTCATTCCCCTGCATCCGATTCTTGTGCGCTGAGAGATCGGCAAACTGGTAGAAATCGGTGACACCGTAGCGCAGTTCTTCGAGCTTCCAGTGGTTGGCGAGGCGCTCTCCTGGAAGGTAGCCAACGGGCCAGTCGTAGTACTGTGGAGGAGCATCGCCGGCATGGTCGGCGATGGGATTGGCGAGTGGCCTTCCCTGGCTATGACACTGGATGCAGGTATCGTTGGCGCGCACGGAATCGAGCGCGTCGGGGTTGATGATGTTGGCTTTGGTCGGGTGGGCAATGTGCCGGCTGCCGGGGCCGTGACATTTTTCGCAGCCGACGTTCCACTCCGTCACCTGATGGGTGGTGATGTTGTAGTTCACGGAGTGGCAGCCGTCGCAGAGCGGGCCGGTGGGGCGCTGCTGATTGCTTTCGCCATAGTGCGGCACCCACCAGTCGGCGTTTGGGGGAACGTGGTAAGGCAACCATTTCCTGTTTGCGACATCCCATTGCGCGGGCAGGGCGTAGTAGTCGGGCAATCCGGTTTGTGGGTCGGTCATGCGCGCGAAGTAGCGCTGCTTCCAGCGGCTGCCATAGACAAAAGCTACTTGAGAAAGATCGAAGGAGCGAACAGGATCGGGATGGTTAAAATCGCCGAGAACGGCCTCAGGATGCTGCGCCGGATCGCGCACGACATTGGCCATGCGCGTCGTCCGCCAGCCAGCAAACTGATCGGCGTGGCACTTCTGGCAGGCGGCCGAGCCGACGAACTGAGCTTGCCCCGGTGCCTGCTGCGTGGCCTGAGCCACTGCCGCCGCGCAGCAGGCCGAAAGAGTGAGGCTGAGGAGCAGGCTGAGGCGCATTCGGAGTCTTCTCAAACAGCCGTGTCAGCGCGTAAGCTGACGGACAAAAAACGCGGCCATGGCGTGGTTGGCTTCGAGCGCTTCCGGCATTGTGGAACTGTACCAGAAGGCGTGCGGCAGCGCGTCGTAGACAATCAGGCGAGCGTCGTCGCCCGCGTTCAGGAAGGCGCGATGCAGATTGGCCGTTCCGCTCAGCAGCATGTCTCGACCGCTGGTGATGAACAGGGTGGGCGGCATGCCGCGGAGGTCAGCGTAGATGGGCGAAAGCACTGGATCTTTCGGGTTGGCTTTGCCGACATACTCGGAGTCGGAGTGAGCCGGGTCGGGCGGAGCGAGCGGACCGGCCAGGCCACGCAGGCTGTAGAGCGAGCGCGAGTCGCCCGCGCGGGCAAAGTCGCCGAAGCCGGAAAAGATACCCAGAGCGGCAGGCTCGGGCAGGCCAAGCTGCTTCAGCCGGACCGCAACTTCGCCAGTCAGTATCGCTCCGGCCGAGGTTCCGTAGAGCACGATCTGGCTGGGCTTGTGCGTCTTGAGAAGCTCCTGGTAGACGGCTACGGAGTCGTCCACCGCGGCGGGGAAGGGATGCTCGGGAGCCAGGCGATACAGCACAGCGACGACGCGGATTCCGGTCATTCCGGCCAGCGGCACAGACTCGGTGTAGGAGCCGGAGTCAGAGTTGAAGCCACCACCGTGGACGTTGAGCAGAACATCGTCGCGCGTCGCCGCGGCGAGCTTTGCCGGGACAACGATATGCACCGGGACGCCAGCCATGGTGGTATCGGTGATCGTCGCCGGGTAGAGCCTCAGCCATGCGTCGCGCGCCGTCAACTGCCAGGCGTCGGTGTGGGAGCGGCGATATGCCAGCGACTCGGGCGGCGCTGCGTCCGGCTCCGGGTGAGCCAGCATACGCTGGGCTTCAGGGCTGAGGTCGTCCGGCACGGGAACGATGCGCGTGATGTGCGCCGTGCCCTTCGCATCGATGTAGCTGGTGTCGCGCTGCGCGGCGGTGGCTGC
>JAJZFR010000280.1 GCA_021805265.1 Acidobacteriota bacterium
TAGCGTCTTGAGGCGGGTTATGTGAGAGGTGGAGAGCCGAGCCTATCTCTGCTGCGGCCTCCTCAGGACTCTTGACGCTCGTATCTAGAGTGAGCAGAGGCCTCGGCATGTGCGACGTGTCGAATGCGCCGGACGCCTCCAAGTGTTCGAACAGAGAGAGCGAACTCAACTTTCGATACTGCAAGCGTGAAGGGCTATCAATCCGGCGTTTCAATTCAATCAGAGGGCAGACCAGCTCGACGAAGTCTACTTTTCCGCCATTTTCCCCTACTATCTCTAATGTTTTCTGAACAAAACTAGCTCGCACGGTGTTTTCAGGATTGAAGGTAAAGATCAGACCTTTGATATTGTGACGGCAGGCCTGATTGAAAACCGACAGCCAGATTTCCTCTCGCAGCTCAACAAACGGCGCACTTCCAAACTCGAATGTTGAAAGCAGGAGGTCAACCACTAGATGATTGTGGAACAGCTTGTAATCGGTGAGCCTCGATAGCTCCTGCGCGACAGTGAGCTTGCCGGTCGCGGGTAGCCCATAGATAAACACGAGTCTCATTGATATCTCCATGACAGCGGACTACTTCAAGTATATGAATGCCCTGAATTACACTGGTAGAAAATCAGGCCCGCAGCGCGACTTCAGCGCGCGATCAGCGCCATCACCCAGCTCGCAACAATTACAGAGCCGGTAAACAACACAAAACACCACGCCCCGTACCGCACCATCGCCTTCCGCGAGCTGCGCATCGTGATCCCGAAAACGATCGAAGCAAACAGCGCGCAGATCAGCACTGCCGTAAAGTGAGACGGGCGAAATATCAAGCCTGAATTCATGGCAAATCCTGCTTTCTGCCGATCGACAGGTTATGCGCGTCCACCGCCGCCATCAAGTTCAGCAGCCCGGCCATCACCATGAAACGCGTGCCGTAATCGGCCGTCGTCACCTGCACCGTCTCCGCGCCCCACCCTGCCAGCTTGCTCACAAAAAAACAAAGCCCCGAGCCAATATCGCCAGCCAGCCCCAGCAGGTCCAGAACATTGCTCGCTCCGCCATACATCTTGCCCTGCATTGCAATGCCCAGAAAGAACATCGTCGCCACCGAAACCAGGATCAGCGCCCCGCGAACCCATTTGCCCAGCAGGAAATGCCCCCCGCCCGGCACCAGCCAGCCCAGCACCAGCGGCGCGTAGCGCAATCCCTTTCCCCGCATCGTTGCCGGTGCAACCGTCGAGGACGAAACAGCCTTTGTGGAACTCGTAGACATAATTCCGATTCTACCCCACGCGCAACCACTCCCCGGCTCGCTTCACTTTTCCCCGGCCTCGGGCGCCGGAAGCCCCAGAAAAATCGCAATCTGGCGATTCAAAAATCGCTCGTCCGCCGGACTTGCACCCGCGCCGGCAGGATGCCCCCAAAGCGACGGTATCGGCATCAGTGTGCAATGCGCTATCATCGGCGCTTCGTACTCCGCGTCCGTCACCGGAAAATACATATCCGTCGCCGAGGGCATGTACAGCACCCGCGCATGAATGCTCCCCAGCGCTTTTTTCAGATCCCCGCCGAAGCCGGGCGTCGCGCCCACATCCTGCGTCTCCCATGTCCTCATCTGAAGGATGATGTCGTTCGCGTCTCCGCCAGGGATGAAATTCTTCTTGTACTCTTCGATCACCTGTGCCAGGGTCGTTCCCGCAGGCTCGTTCGTCTTCCATAACTCCTCGCGCCACCATGGCTGCGAATAAAGCCACGCCGTCCATACCAGCGAAAACGCTTCAATGCCTTTCTCCGGCTCCGCCTTGTAATCGCCATTGGCAAAAGCCGGATCGGTCTCGAGCGCTGTAATCTGGCTTTCCAGCCGCACAATTCCATGCCCATAGGTCTTCGCCGTTCCCGACGTCGCCACGATCCTGTCCATGAAGTCGGGATACGAAACCGCCCACTGGAACGCCTGCTGCGCGCCCATCGAAAAACCCACCACCGCCATCAAATGATGGACTCCGAGCTTCGTCGTCAGCAGTTCATGCACCGCGCGCACGTTGTCCCGAATCGTCATCACCGGAAACCGCGGCCCGTGAAACGGCTCCGCAGTATTGCTCGGCGAGGACGACCGGCCATTGCCAAACAGTTCCGTGCAGATCAGATACTGCTTCGCCGGATCGAAGACCTTTCCCGGACCTATCAGCCAGCCATAGCCATGCATATTCGCCATGTAGTGCGACGGCAACAGGACCGCATTGTCGCCCGCCGCATCCAGGTGCCCGTATGTGCCGTAAACCAATCGAGCCTCGGGCAACACCACACCGCTCTCGGTGTGAAAGTTCTCCAGCACAAAAACATGCTCCGTCGGTTCCGGCTCCGCTTGACCTGCGGGCTTCTGCTCCGCAAGCAAAGCCGCCGCGAAAATAAAGAAAACCAGCCCAACCATCCTCCGCGAAAATTTCATCATGCTTCTGCCTCAGGGATTGCACTCGTTGAAAGCTATCAGAATATGTCAAGAGTTATCGCGAGTTATCGCCGGCCATGCGCCAGCGCCGGAAACAACTCCGGCTCACGCCGCCAGTGCGTCGCCTGTTCAAAGTCGTATGCGTAGCGGATCAGCCTGTCTTCGCGAAACGCGGGAGCAAGAATTGTCATCCCCGCAGGCAGATCGCCATGCGTATAACCCATCGGCACTGTGATCGCCGGAAATCCCGTCTGCGGGCTGAGCACCTGGCTGTTATCCCCGTCCGGGCTGCTCATGTCGCCCACCTTGCGCGGAGCATTGCTCCACGTCGGGTACACAATCGCATCTACGCCCGCATCCTTCATCGCCTTCACCAGCGCGTCGCGAAACTTGATCTTCGCCGCATCGTGATACACATCCCCGCACGGCGCGCGTCGATCATCCTTCTCCGGCGCACCAATCGCGGCCTTCATATCCCCGTCAATGTAAGGCAGATAAAGCCCGGACGACACGATCTCCTTCAGCGAGTGGTACGGCGCGTTCGGATGAGCGGCAAGATAGCGATTCAGGTCGCCTTCGAAGTCTCCGCACCAAAGCCCTTTCTCGAGCGCATCGAAGTCAGGAATCGTGAACGGGTCCACCAGCGTTGCGCCTTCCGAGTGCAGCGTCACGAGCG
>JAJZFR010000440.1 GCA_021805265.1 Acidobacteriota bacterium
TGCCCCATCGCCATTCCCGTGCACCCACTCATTGCCGCTGTCGCGCTTGCAGCACGTCGCATTGCCGCACAGTGGACTACACAACTGACCGTGGATACCTGTGCCAAGGCAAAGATCATCAACATCGAGATGGCCAGGCGGCGCAACATTGCTTTTAGACTATCGCGGTTTGCTTTAAGCATCAAAGATGACGATGATCGAGGTCGGCGAAGCATTGTTTAAATAAACAAGGAAGGCGCGCACTGCACCGGCTTCACACCGAGTTGGATTGCTCTTCCAGCAACAGCATGGCTTCTTCCCACTCCGCCGTGGCGGCAGCAAGCTGCGATTTCAACTCTTCCATCAGCACCGCCTGTCGCTGCGTCGCTTCGGCAGAGATGAATCGGGCAAGTTCGGCTTCCGTGGTGGCAATCGCGGCTTCCAGTCGAGGAACTTCCTCTTCGAGGAACGCACATCGATCCTCGATCTGTCGTAGGCGAATGGGATTCAACCTGCGCACGGTCGCCGAGGATTGGCTCTGCAAAATGGGCGCTGCTGGTGCCGCAGCGATGGACTTCGCTACCGAAGCCGCTGCAACCAGTTGCGTTGTTGGAGCAGCAGCGTTCTCTGCCGCTTCTCGATCACGCAGATATTCTGGAAAGCTGCCCGGATAACTTGTCACCTCGCCATCGTTCACGTCAAGCACGCGCGTAGCGAGTCGATCCAGAAAATACCGATCGTGCGAGACAAAAATCACTGTTCCCGAGTAGTTTTCGATTGCCTCCAGCAACACTTCCTTGGCGCGCATGTCCAGATGGTTCGTCGGCTCGTCCAGCAGCAAAAAGTTTGACGGCGAAACCAGAATACGCGCCAGCGCAAAACGATTTCTTTCGCCTCCGGAAAGCACGCCGAGCGGCTTGAAGACATCATCGCCGCTGAACAGGAAACAGCCCAGCAGCGACCGCAGTTCCACCTCGGGAATGCGCAGTGCAGCGCGACTGATGGAGCCGAGCAGCGTCTCTTTCGGATCCAGAACCTTGTACTGGTCCTGCGCAAAGTACTCGGCCAGAACATTGTGTCCCAGTTCAATCTTGCCAACACTGGGAGGCTCCGCGCCGATCAGCAGTTTGATGAGCGTCGATTTTCCTGCTCCGTTCTTGCCCACCAGAGCGATCTTGTCGCCCCTCTCGATGGTGAACGATACGTTGCGCAGAATTTCCTTTGTCCCGTACTGCTTGCTCAGCGCCTGGGCCGATGCAACGACGCGTCCGGACGGCGGTGGCTGCGGAAAACGAAAATGTACGACTGGCTCTTCATCCGGAATTTCAATGCGCTCGATGCGCTCCAGTTCCTTGATGCGGCTTTGCACCTGTTTGGCCTTCGTCGCCTGCGCGCGGAAGCGCTGGATGAACGCTTCGAGGTGTTCAATCTGCTCGCGCTGATTGCGATAGGCAGAGAGCAGTTGTGTGCGCCGCTCGTCTCTTGCCTGTAAATATTTCGAGTAATTTCCGGCGTAGATATGCAGGCGCTTATTCCACAACTCGACCGTGCGATCGACTGTCACATCCAGGAAATATCGATCGTGTGAGATAAGAATGTAGCCGAACGGATAATTGCGCAGATACTCTTCCAGCCAATTGCGCGTCTCCAGGTCCAGATGATTCGTCGGTTCATCCAGCAGCAGAAGATTGGGCCTTGCCAGCAGCAACTTGGCCAGCGCAATGCGCATCTGCCAGCCGCCGCTGAACTCCTCGGTTCCACGCGCCCAGTCAATTTTGTCAAAACCAAGGCCGCTGAGCACATTCCCGACCTGCGCATCCAGAGCATAACCGTCCAGCAGTTGCACGCGGCTTTGCAGTAGTGAGAAGCGCTCGGCAGCGGCGGTATATTCTGCGCCTTCGTGGTCGAGCGTTGCCAGTGCTTCGGCAAGCTCCTCCAATTCCGCGTGCATGGAGCGCAGTTCATCGAAGACGCTCAGACACTCTTCAAAAACGGTTCGTCCGGTCATGCGCAGGCCATCCTGCGGCAGATAACCCATCGAAAGTCCGCGTGTCCTTTCAATCTGGCCACGATCCAGTTGCCCCACCGATTCATCGCCGGCCAGCAGTTTCATCAGCGTCGATTTGCCCGCGCCATTGCCGCCGACCAGGGCCGTGCGCTCGCGCGGAGTGATGAGCCAGTTTGCGTCTTCAAAGAGCACACGCGGCCCAAAGCGCATCGATGCATTTTGCAGAGAAAGCATACGTTCTCAGAATATCGCCTTCGGCCTTGCTGCTCAGCGCGTTCCCGGGGACCTTGGCATGGCAAACGCGTCATGCTTTTCGCTCAACCATGAGTTGCCAGAGGAAAGTGTAGTCCCATGCGGTCTGAAGGCGTTTGGCGCGAACGCTGCCTTTGGTGGACTTGTCTTTTCGGATCAAGTTCCAGGCAATGCGATTCAGCAGTGAGAAGTTCTGGGCTGCGTTTGCGGCTCGTTTGCGGCGAGCATCTTCGCCAAAGGCCACGTCCAGCACCCAGTGCAGTTTGTTTTCGATGCCCCAGTGCTGGCGAATTGCCGTATTGAGCCGCGCCGCATCGGGCTGGAGACTGGAGATGTAATCGCGGGTCTCGCGCTCCTGCTTGCCTGAGGCCTTGTGATGGCGCTTGGCCTGGATGCGAATGATCGAGCGCAGGCCGACACAGTTCTGCGTGTTGTCCAGCAGGCTCAGGTCGGTCACGACTGCGCCGCGGCGGGTTTCCACGCGCCCATGTCCGCAGTCAATCTGTTCATTGACGCTGGCAGGCTCCAGCATCTGGAAAGAATCCTTGATGTCGGCCAGAAGCCATGGCTGGTTCTCCTTGACCGCCAGGATATAGTCGGCCTGCTGTTCGACGATCTGGGCTGCGATGTTCTTCTGACAGCCCATGGCATCGATGGTCACTGTAGTGCCGCTCAGCTCCAACACGCGCAACAGTTCGGGAATGGCCTCGATTTCATTCGACTTGGCGTCGGTCTTGCGCTGGTCGAGCACCAGGTTGTTGGCGCTGGCCCAGGCCGAGACCATGTGGACCAGCGATTTGCTGTCACTGCTGCCAGTTCCGCGCAAGCTCTTGCCGTCAATAGCCACCACTTCGCCCTGGGT
>JAJZFR010000400.1 GCA_021805265.1 Acidobacteriota bacterium
TACATGCGAAAGCAGGGGCGCACGGTTCGCTTTGACGGCCAGGGACGGCTGATCGAGGACGAGGGTGAGGACCTGAACGACCGCAGCCGCTGGAATTGACTTTACAGGGATTTGGTGCCCGGATTGGGCGCGAGAGCTTGGCGCTGAGAGCTGATTGCGGGATTGGGCGCGGGGATTCTGCCGGGATTCCATTCCGCCCCACGGCCATGAATTTTCGTTAACCTTTCTGCATTCGCTCTGGTCTCTGTGGTGCTCATTCCCGCCGCGTGAAGACAGCCATGCCTATCCTTTCCGATGTGACCCCTCCGATTCCTCTGACACCGCCGGTACCGTTTACCGCCGCACCGGCACCTATCGACATGGTTTCTCGCCAGTCGGCTTCGCCCCGCGCCCGAACTGCCAGCGCTTCGTTGCCAATCCCCCGCTACGCCGAAACCTTCCGGTGCATCGGCTCAGCGTGTGAAGATAGCTGCTGCAAGGCGTGGGACCTGCGCCTGGACCATGCCACCTATGAACGTTACCAGTTGATTCCCGTCGAGAGCCTGCTGGGCAGGATCGTGCAGTCGTCGGTGGTTCCGCTGCCAGAGCCGCGCAGCGAGCACTGGTATGCGCGGATTCAGTTGAATGCCTCGCTCGAGTGCCCGTTTCTGACGGAAGAGAAGTGGTGCGGTATCCAGCAGACACTGGGCGAGGAAGCGCTCTCCCACACCTGCAAGACCTACCCGCGGATCGAGCAGCGCACGGCGACCGGAAAGCGGGAGACGACGCTGCATCTGTCGTGTCCCGAGGCCTCGCGGCTGGTGCTGCTCGAGGAGCATCCGGGGAGCGGTATCACGGGCGCGGCGAGCGCAGGCAGCCAATCCATGCAGGCCACCTATGAAGCCAACTACGAAGCCGTTGCTGAAGCCATGCACGCGGCCATGCATCCGGGTCTGGGAGCCGCCAGTCGGCGCACGGGCAAGGCAGTGGCCTATCTGGGCGAGATACGGCGGTTTCTGCTGGTGCTGTTGCGCGACCGGCGTTACTCGCTGGGCGAGCGGTTGTTCCTGGTCGGCACCTTCGCTGGCCGTTTGCGGCTTCTGCTGGACTCGTCTGCCGCCTCCGAGGTGGTTGGGGAGTTGGCGCACCTGCTGCGGGACTATTGCCTGTTGGCCAGGCAAGGTACGCTGCGCCCCGCGCTTGGCCAGGTGACGAGCCAGCCCGCGCTGCAAATTGGGCTGACGCTTGGCCTGATCAACCAGCGCCTGGATCGGGCCATGAACAGCCTGCGCTTCCTCGATGTGGTCAAGGAGTTTCTGGAAGGGATCGGCTATCAGCCGGGGATGACGCCGGAGATGCTGGCACCAGCCTTTCAGCGCGCCGAGCGGGAGTTTTACACTCCGTTGATCGAGGGGCATCCATGGATTCTTGAAAACTATCTGACACATGCCGTCTACCGAAGCATGTTTCCTTTTGGCGCTGGCGGGGCTGGGACGGGCGGGACTGGAGCACGGAACAAGACGCCGGGCAACCCGGAGCAGGAGTTTCGCACCCTGGCCACACACTTTGTGGCTATCCGAACCCTGTTGGTGGGGATGGCCGGATTCCATGGCGCAGCCTTCGCCACGGATCATGTCGTTCGTCTGGTTCAGTCCTACAGCCGGATGGTGGATCACCATGCGGAGTTTCTGAGCGCGGCTGGCGGCTTGCTGGAAAGCCGAAATCTGGTGGATGCGGGCAGTCTGGCCGGGCTGCTGCTCGAGGGCGCCGGGCGACCACCGCTCGCGTCCGGGGCCATGGCATAGAATGCTAAGGACATGAGTACAAAGACGATTGCCTTTCTGTTTCCGGGCCAGGGTTCGCAGACGGTTGGAATGGGCCGTGCGCTGGCGGAAAGTTTTCCCGTAGCTGCGGCTACCTTTGCCGAAGCCGACGAGGCTCTCGGGTTTCCTTTGAGCCGCATTTTTCTGGATGGTCCCGAGGACGATCTCCGGCTGACCGAGAACACCCAGCCAGCGATTTTGACCGTTTCCGTGGCCGCGCATCGCGTGCTGGGAGAGCATGGGGTGCGGCCTGTGTTTGCGGCTGGTCACTCGCTGGGCGAGTGGTCAGCGCATGTGGCCGCCGGGACCATTGGTTTTGCCGACGCGCTGCGCGCGGTGAAGGCGCGCGGGCGGGCGATGCAGCTCGCCGTGCCTGCGGGTGAGGGCGCGATGGCTGCCGTGCTGGCGCTCGATACGCAGACAATTACAGCGGTGTGTGCCGAGGTTGCGGCGGAGACCGGGCTGGTGGTCTCGGCGGCCAACTTCAACTCCCCGGATCAGACGGTCATCTCCGGCGCGCGAGAGGCGGTCGAGAAAGCATCCGAGGCGCTCAGGGTGCGTGGTGCGCGCAGGGTTGTTGCTCTACCGGTGAGCGCGCCCTTCCACTGCGCGTTGATGGCCCCAGCCGAGCGCGAGGTCGAGCAGGTGCTCAATACGATTGCCCTCCATGAGCCGCGGATTCCCGTCGCCGCCAACGTGAGCGGAACCCTGCTGATGACGGCCACGGACGCGCGGGAGGCGCTGATCCGCCAGGTGACCGGCACGGTTCAGTGGGTGAGTTGCGTAGCGGGGCTGCTCGAGCTTGGCGCGGAGATCCTGATCGAGGTCGGTCCGGGAAAAGTACTTTCCGGTCTCATGCGCCAGATCGACCGCAGCCAGAAGTGCCTGAATGTCGAAGACCCGGCGAGCCTCGAAAAGACGCTGGCCGAACTGGCCGCACTTTAACGGTTCCGGCACCGGACATCACTCCGGCATCGCTTTTGGCTTTTGCGAGAGGCATTTTCAGCGTTGCCACCAGCCACGAAGCGCAAAAGCTGCCAGAACCTCGAGCATCGGCACTGCCCCGACCCACAGGAGAATGGAAAGAAGACGGAGAGGCTGGTCGGTAGTGGCTGCGCGGTTGATCGCAAGAAAGGCTCCTATCACCAGTCCATAGGCCGACCAGAACATCAGATCGACGACGATCGCTGTTTCTGCTTCCAAGGCTCCGGTCGGTGGGATCGGTTGTGTCGTGAATACCAGGCCGAGAATCGACACAATCACGACCAGGGAGGCAATCGCCCACACGTATCGAT
>JAJZFR010000435.1 GCA_021805265.1 Acidobacteriota bacterium
AGCATCGCCTTCACGCCCGCCCGCAGCGTGTAAAGCGAAGCAACAAAATTGCCACTGTCTACCGTCGAAACAAACGGTGTTGCATCGAGCGGCTTCAGCGTCCGCGTGTCATACCAGTTGTACAGATGGCCTCGGTATTTTTCCAACCGCTCGATCGTCGTCAACGTACTCCGCGTCAAGTCTGCAAACTCCGGCAGTGTCAGAAATCCAAACTCGCATGACGCCTGTCGCGCATTCAAAAGCAAGCCTATGTTCGTCGGCGAAACGCGCGCCGCCTCGAAGTATCCCTCCTCCTCGACATTGTCCGGAATCAGAAAATTGTGATTCTCTCCTCCATAGTGCTGAAAGTATTTCCAGATGCGCAGCGCATGCTTCTCCAGATACTGCCGGTCCTCGGCTGAGGGTCGCCTCTTGTGACTGCTTGGCGACCTGTTCAGCCACAACACCAGGAAGTGAGCAAGCATCCACAAAGACAAAATTGGCGCCGCAACATACAGGGAGCGATGCTGCCCATCCACAAACCAAAGAATGGTCCCGAGAAGGAGCGCTACCACCGGGACCCACGCCATATAGCGATCCACTGGCGTCGTCCGCGAACGTGATTCCTCCGCCTGCGCCGCGGTCTCCCACTCCAGCAATCGTTCGCCGGTAACAAATCGCCTCACCAGGGAACGCACCACCGCATCCAGGCCAAGCAGCGCCTGATGCGGCAGCAGGATCAGATTGAAAAAGGTAATCAACAACGCATGCCAGAATCCAGAGAGTGCTTCCCCTGGGTCGCCGCTGCCCGTCCTTGCAGCCGCAATCCGAATCAGATTCAGGCCCAGTTGAAGTACGCTCGGAATCACCAGCAACACCAGCGCAAGCGTCGTCCAGTAGAGCGCTCCGCCAGGCAGTCCGACCCACGCCGCAATCAAAAGAAGAAACAGAAATGGGTCCACCAGAGAGCGGCGAAGATTGTCGAATATCTTCCATCGGGAGACGAACGAAATCGGGTTCCTTACCTTACGGCCTGACTCCTCTGGAACACGCGAAAACATCCACTGCGCAATCTGCCAGTCGCCGCGTACCCAGCGATGTTTCCGCCGGCTGTGCGCGCTGTAGTGCGATGGATAATCGTCGATCAGTTCGGTATCCGTAACCAGACCGGCCCGCGCGTACGCCCCTTCGATCAGGTCGTGGCTCAGCAGCGCGTTACGCGGAAACCGATGGTTCAGAACCGTGTGCAGCGTCTCCACTTCATAGATACCTTTGCCAGTAAAAATCCCTTCCCCAAACAGGTCCTGATACGTATCGGAAATCGCCCGTGTATAAATATCCAGCCCCGTCTGGCCCGAGAAGATATTCGCCAGCCGCGAGCGCGACGCAGAGTGTACGGTAACTCCGATCCGAGGCTGCAAAATTCCATAGCCGGACACCACAATGCGCGACAGAGGATCGATAATCGCCTGATTCAAAGGATGCGCGATTGCGCCAATCAACTTCGCCGCAGACCCGCGCGGAAGTTGCGTATCCGAGTCAAGCGTCAGAATGTAGCGAATCCGCTGAAGCGTTTCTACATTGCCTTCCTTGATCGGAAACGCATCGAACTCCCCAGTCATCAGTTTGTTCAGGTCGAGCAGCTTTCCGCGCTTGCGCTCCCAACCCATCCACACGCCCTGCCTCCGGTTGTAAATGCGATGACGATGAAGAAACAGAAATCCTCCATCTCCGGATCCGCCATATCTGCGATTCAGCGAATTCGTGAGATCAACCGCCAGTTCCACCAGTGGATGCGAATCCTTATCATGCGGCTTGCTCACCGAGTCCGGAAGATCCGTCAGCAATGCAAAGTGGAGATGCGGATCGCGATTCGCAAGATAGCGGACCTCCAGGCTGTTGAACAAATCGCGCACCTGCTCTTCGTTCAGCAACAGGGACGGCACGGCAACCAGCGTCGCACAATCCTCCGGTATCGCTCGGCTGAAATCCAGCTTCGGCAAAGGGCTTGGCGGAAATGATGCGCTGACCACCGAATTGATAACCTCGACAGCGCACTGCGAAGCCGGAAAAATCAACAGCAGCAGGGCGATCAGGAGTCCGCTGAAAACATGATCGTAGGATGCCAGTGGAAATAGCGGCGCGGCGGTCAGCAGAATTGTCAGGACAACGATGCCACCAATGTAGAACTCATCGCCGACCGAACGGATACCCTCGCGGATGCGCCACTTCAACGGGGGATGAAATCCCACGCGCGCTGCGAGATGCGAAAATCCTTCCTCGAAAAGATAGTAGCCAACGTGCCTGAGCCTGTTTTTTTCTCGCGGCTGCATCCGCGGAGTCATCGGCGCATTCACCGCCAGATCGATCACCGTCTGCGCCACTCGCGATTCGCTGTAGTCCGAGTATCGCGAAACAAACGCGACGCGTTTTCTGTACTCTTCCCGGCTTTCATAATCCATCGCCGCATACGCGCCTATTGGATCCTTTCGCAAAGTCGCATCGAATAGCACGAGCAACTCTTGCGCATCTGCCCATTCCATCATCCCAACCGCACGCAAACTGTCCAACGCCGTCAACACTCTCGCGGCGACGTCCTCGCACGACGAAGTTGTGAGAAGCATTTGCGCGTCTTCGAGAATCTGCTCCGTCAAAGCAAACTTCAGATACACGCCGACATGCGCAACCTCTCTCGCCATCAACGGCTCTATCCTCTGAAACTCGCCAAGAAACCGCATCAACGTCTGCTCGGCATAGACGCCTTCCACCGTCGCAATATAATGTCTGGTCAACGCTGCGATACGCGGCTCGTCCCGACTACCCGAATGCACAACGCGCGGAAATTGAATCGTATTCCGGGGACTGTCGGCGACCGCCGCGCGCAACAGGCGAACTCCCTTTTGCAGCTCAGTCAGCGCATGTTCGCGCGCCGACGCATCGCCAGCCTTGCGCCACTCGCGCGCTTGTTCTAATTGTTCTAATTGTTCCAATTGTTCCGATTGCACCAATTGCACCAACCGCTTTTCCAACTGCTTCAGCCCAACCCTGAGCGCGCGTACTCTGGCCGGAAACACCCCCGCCGCGCGGGGCATCAGAACAACATCCCACCCCGCTG
>JAJZFR010000413.1 GCA_021805265.1 Acidobacteriota bacterium
GCATTCGACACGTCGCACATGCCGAGGCCTCTGCTCACTCTAGATACGAGCGTCAAGAGTCCTGAGGAGGCCGCAGCAGAGATAGGCTCGGCTCTCCACCTCTCACATAACCCGCCTCAAGACGCTAGGTCAGGTATATAAGCACCCAAATCAGAGATGGAATCGCTGCCAAACGGCGGCGTCGAAGCAGTGTTTCTGGCGAAATCCTTCGGCGAGATAGAGTCGGACGGCGGAGTCGTTTGCCTGGGTGACGGTCAGGGTAAGTTCGGACATACCGATGCGTTGAAAATGGTCCATGGATGCGTGGAGGAGATGCTTGGCGAGGCCGAGCCTGCGATAGGCGGGTCGGATGCATATCTGAGTGATGTGTCCGCACTCGGGGCTGATGCGGGAGCCGAGCACGACGCCGACGGGCTGGCTGGATTGGCGGTCGAGGACGAGAAATGAGGCCTCTGGGACAAAGACGCCGCAGCCGGGATAGCGGACGATGTTGAAGAGGAATCGCTGGGCACCCTGAACGGTGCGGTACTGGTCGTTGATGCCGCTGTCGGGGTGGTTGCGGTAGGCTTCGACGATGAGCTGGCTGGCGGCGGCGAGATCGGTGTCCTGCCATCGACGAAGGAGAAACTCGTCGCCGAGCGCCGGGATTGGCTCGAGGTTGAGCGTGGAGAGGTTTCTGGCGAGGTAGAGGCGCCTGGCGACGTGGAAACCAGCCTGTTCAAGCAGGGCGGTATGGGAACCGTCGGGGTGAAGGAGAAGCTGGGTTTCGATGCGTTCGACGCCAGGGGAGTGGGTAAGCAGATCGATGATGTGTTCGAGGAGAGCGGCCTCGATCTCCCCACCGGGGTTGCTTTCCGGGGAGTTTTCCCGTCCGTTGCCTGGGCTGGCGAAGACGTTTCCGATGACGGCTTTGTTTTCCTCGTAGACACAGAAGATATAGCCGATGACGCTGGCTGGGTGTTGCGCGGGATCGACGGCGACGAACCCTGGGAGGGATCGGGAGTCAAGATACTGGAGGAGAAGTCGCGCCGATCCCATGTAGTCCCAGTTGAGCCTGGCGCGCCAGAGGCGGCTCTCTGCCTCGAGTACGGGGCGGAGTGCGTGTGAGGAGTAGTGTCTCAGGTCTCGAATTTCCAGGGAAACACCTGTAGCCATGCCGCGCCCTCTGATCGATCAGCCGAGTGCTGTCCGACGGATTCCCTCTGCACGACGGCTGATGCTTTCCGCTTCCCCGATATTGCCCGCAGGAGCGGGTTGGTCAAAGCATACCTCAGAAGCGAGAGATTGCTGAACCTCCTGGAGGGAAAATTTCGTCAGCGAGATTTCCGGCTGGTGGTGTCGGCGAGGTCGCTCGGGGCGGATTGGGCACCGACGAGGTAGACGATGAGCTGCTGCTCGGGCCAGTCGAAGAGCGGGCGGTAGGTGCGACCCTCGAGATATTCGCGGAGCGCGTCGTCGGAGTGGAGATCGACGCCGTTCTTTCCCGCAACGCGGACGACGAGGATGTGTTCTCCGGCAGGGACGCCGACGACGTCGTAGTTGGCGACCTCGTGGTTTCGGTAGAAGGCGAGGCCGTACTCGATGTCTCTGCGGACGCGGAAGACGGCGATGGTTTCGTCGTCGGGAACGAGAGTGGCGATGCGCTGGGCGAGGGGGCGCGCGGAGTAGGTTCGGTCGAGGAGATGGATGGTGTGTTTGGATGCCTGGATAGCGGGAATGGCGAAGAACGGACCGACGCCATAGAGGAACATGAGGAGGACCACCATGACCAGGCTGGTGACGAGTCTGAGGCGCTCAAGGCCGAGACGATAAACGACGAGGAGGACCAGAACCGCGGCGGAGAGACCGGCGATGAGCGCTGCAGCAAGCGCGGCAACGGGCGGGAACTGATGGGTTCCATGGGCGATAAACCAGGGGAGCAGCAGGACAGCAGTGGTGGCAAAACCGACGAGGAAGGCATGGCCGAGAAGAATGGCGCGCGGAAGGCCTCGCTCGCGCGAGCGGAAGAGAAAGTCGCCGGTGAGGATGGTGATGGGCGGGATGGAGGGCAGGATGTATCCGGGAAGTTTGGATTGGGAAAGGGAGAAGAAGAGGATGGGGATGATGGCCCAGAGGACAAGGAACTCGGGAAAGGCATCGCCGGGCTTGCTCTGGGCGATGAGATCGGCGGTGGAGTGGCGGATTTTCCACTCGATGACGGAGGTGCGGATGCCGTCCATGAGTGCGCGCAGCGCGAGGACGGTCCAGGGCATGGTTGCGATGAGCGCGACGGGGAGGTAGTACCAGATGGCATGCTGGTGTTCGAAGCGGTTGGTGGCGAAGCGTTCGAGGTTGTGCTGGAGGAAGAACTCGTCAAAGAAAGTGGGGTTTTCGTGCTGTACAGCGAGGAACCATGGGAGGACGATGGCGAAGTAGAGAACGATGCCCGGCCACCAGAGGGATTTGCGGAGTATCCACCATTCGCGTCGCAGCGCGGCAAAGGCAAAGATGATGAGGAGCGCGAGAAAAGGAGCGACAGGCCCCTTGGCGAGGGTGGCAATGGCGGTGAAGAAATAGATGTCCACCAGCCAGAATTTGGAACGGGTTTCGTACCAGGCGTACCAGCCGAGGAGGCCGATGCAGAAGGGAGCGGCGAGCTGCATGTCCGTGGAAGCGCCGCGGGAAAAGCTGAGGATGCCGACGCAGGCAGCGGTGATGAGCGCGGCGTCGAGATGGCCACCGCGGCGGAAGCGGTGCATGTGGAGATAGGTGAGCGCGACGAGCCAGAGGGCAAAGCTGATGGAAGGCAGTCGCGCGACCCAGTCAGCGACGCCGAATTCGCGGAAGACGTACATGGCGCGCCAGTAGTAGAGCGCGGGTTTTTCGAGCCAAGGGCGGCCGTAGAGATAGGGGGTGACGCAGGCGGAGAGCTGCTGGCGGAAGGAGTGAGCGTGGAGGAGCTTCTCCAGCATCTCGTGGGCGATCTGGGCGTAACGTGGCTCGTCGGCTCCGACCAGCCCGAGGCCGGCTCCGCCGAGGATGGGGGTGGTGCCGTAGAGGGTGAAAAAGGCCATGAACAGGAGCAGGCTTGCGACCTCCCACCGGGTGGTGGAGT
>JAJZFR010000188.1 GCA_021805265.1 Acidobacteriota bacterium
TTCACACTGCGGCAGATCATGTTTTCGCCCAGCGAACCGCTGAACGATTCCGCAGCGCAGTTTCCCGCGACCGGGCCGGTGGTGCTGTTTCAGGTGGATGCGCGGCACCCGGTTGACCTGACCTTTCGTTTTACGCCGGAGATGCTGTGGATGTGGCCGAAGCGCAATGACGGAGTGCCCGCGCCAGAGTGGGTCGAGCAAGGATCGGGCAGCGCAAACGGAGTAAATGGCTACTATGTGTTGCACATGGACTACCCCGATCTGGCTGGCGCGGTGACCATCCCCGGCGCTGAGCCGGGCGTGATGGCTCCCTATCAGGAGCGCCCTCAGGTGCATCCGCTGGAGCTGCGGCTGCACTACGATCCACGCCGCGACAGGGACAGGTATTTTCCACTCCTGATGGCCGTAGGCGCGACCGATGTGACGGCAACCAGCAGTGCCCTGGGCGAGACGCTGGCCAGGCTGAACGACGCGATTCCGCAGCTCTACGCAAGCGAACAGACGGAGTACAGGAAGACGCTCGCCGAGGCAAACCGGATCGAGACGCCGGACGCGGCCCTGAACCAGGCCTTCGCTTGGGGCGAGGTCTCGATCAAGCAGTTAGAAGCCCACGCTTACGACGCGATTCCCGGCGCGGGCGAGACCGCGCTGGTGGCGGGCTACTACGAGAGCGGCGACTCTGCGCGGCCCGGCTTTGGCTGGTTCTTCGGGCGCGATTCACTTTATACGCTCTACGCCGTGGACGGCTTCGGAGACTTTGCTTTGACGCGCGCGGAGCTTGAGTTCCTGGCGGCAAGGCAGCGCGACGACGGCAAGATCATGCACGAGTATTCGCAGACGGCCTACGATCCGGCGGTGAAGTGGAAGAGCTTTCCTTACATGTACGCCGCCGCAGACGCCACGCCGCTGTTCCTGCTGGCGGCGCGCGACTACCTGCGCTCGTCGGGCGACGTGAACTGGATTCGCGCCCATCGCGAAGTGCTGGCAAAAGCGTGGGCGTTTGAGACCGCGCCAACCTCCGATACCGATCACGACGGCATCTACGACAACTCGCAGGGCACCGGATGGGTGGAAAGCTGGCCCGGCGGAATGCCGCACCAGGAGGTCTATCTGGCGCTGCTCGACGAACAGGCAAGCGTGGCCTACGCGGCGCTCGCGACTGCGCTGGGCGACGCGCAGGCGGCGAAGGACGCTGCCGCGCGGGCGGGCAGGATTCGCGAGACCATCGAGCGCGAGTATTACGACGCCGCGAAAGGCTGTTACGACTTCAGCCACGGCATGGACGGCAAGCCGGATCGAACCCGCACCGTGTATCCCGCGATTGCCTGGTGGGATGATACGTCGGAGAGCGGCGCGGGCAACGCGCCGGTTGCGCACGCCGACGAGTGCCTGCGGGAGTTTGCCGCGCACACTCTGGCCACCGACTGGGGCCTGCGCGATGTGGCCTCCGATGAGCCGATCTTCGACGGGATGAGCTATCACCAGGGTTCGGTGTGGCCGCTGTTCACGGGGTGGGCGGCGCTGGCCGAGTATCGCGGCGGGCAACCGCTGGCTGGTGAACAATTGCTGATGCAGAATGTAGACCTGACCTGGGCCTCGGATCTGGGCGCAGTGACCGAGCTGCTCTCGGGCGACACGTACGTGCCCTTCGGCCGCTCGACCAGCCACCAGCTCTGGTCGAGCGCGATGGTGGTCGCGCCGGTGCTGCGTGGCCTGTTTGGCGTGACGACGGACGCAGCCACCAACACCATCACGGTCAATCCTCACCTTCCAGCGGAGTGGGATCACGCACGGATCACGCACCTGCATCTTGGACCCAGGATGATTACGCTGGACTTTGCGCGGGAGCAGGGAGCGTTGCGCGTCACGGCAAGCGCGGAGGATGGCTTGGCAGCGCCCGCGCTGCGCAGCGACCTGACCGGAGCAAAGCTGGAATCAGTCGCGAAAACAAAACGCGACAAACGTGAACCCACACTGCTTCTGCCCCTGCCCGCCGTCGAGCTGGAGCAGCCCGCGCATGCCCTGCCGGAAGCGGGCGCGCGTTCGGCTGCGCCTCGTGTGCTCTTCGCCGACTACGAGGCGCGCAGTGCGACCTACACTTTCGAGGCTCCGGCAGGTGCCGAGGCCGACTATGTGCTGCGGCTGAACGAAGCGGTTCATCCGGTGCTCAAGTCCGCGCCGCAGGCAGACACGGCAACGCTGACCAAGCTCGATGCAGCGAAAGAAAATGGCGGGACAAAGCTGCATCTGCGGTTTCCGGCCGGCACGGGCTGGCAGACGATGACGGTTACCGTTGCCTGGTGAACGAGCGGTTGCTGCGTTGAATTGCACCCAGGTCCCCGAAGTTGCCGGGGGACCTGGGGCACCCGGCACTGGATATGTGCACCCGAGTCTGGATATGTGCACCCTAATTTACATACCCATCGGTGAAATGCTCTATTCCGCGGGAATCACTTCCTTGGGCCGGAAGCTCGGTTTCTTCATCAGGTAGCCGATGGGGATCAGGCAGGTGGTAAGAATGACCAGCACATGCACGGTGTCAATGTAGGCCAGCAGACGCGCCTGCTGCATCATGCTTTCGTAGAGCCGCCCGGCTGACCGTGCCGCCGCGCCAGCCGCAGAGTAACCGCCGGTTCTGAGAGCCGCCGTAAGGCCGTTGCGCAGGCTGTTGTAGAGTGGGGAACTCGGCGTTACATGCGCAGCCAGAAATTGCTGATGGACCTGGGCGCGACGGACCAGCATGGTGCTGATGAAGGAGATACCCAGGCTGCCGCCGAGGTTGCGCGCAAGCGCGGTGAGGCCGGAAACCTCGTTGTTTTTCTCCCGCGGTACGCCGACGTAGGACATCACGCTGATTGGCACGAAGAGAAACGGCATGCCGAGCACCATGATGACGCGCCAGCTAGCCGCCGTCCAGAAGCTGATGCCGAGGTAGAGATCCGAGATGCGGTAGATGCCGAAGGAGACCATGGCGAAGCCGAAGCAGATCATCGCGCGTGGATCGATCTTCTGGCCCAGGAATCCGACAATGGGCAGGAGAATAATCAGCACCAGGCCGCCGAGCGAGAGCACGGAGCCTGCCTGGGTGGC
>JAJZFR010000014.1:0-2625 GCA_021805265.1 Acidobacteriota bacterium
AGCGGTTCCCGACAAATCGACGATAGCCGTGTCGAGCAGCGTGTCCGGGCCTGCTTCTGAGCCTGTGTCCGGACTATTGGCTGACGATGCCAGCCTGCCTTCTGCTCCGGAGCCGCAGGCGGCGCAGAGTCCGGCGCCGGGAGGCGCGGCGCAGCCAGACCTGAGCAAGCCGGGCCTGAGCAAGCCGGGGCAGGCTGGGCCGGGGCAGGCTGGGCCGGGGAAGAGTGGGCCGGAGAACGGACTTTCGCTGGGCGACCTGGGCTTCAGCACCGCTCAGACCCAGGGCAGCGCGCAGCAACAGGCCCTGCTGAACAAGCGGACGCACATGCTCAAGGTGCATCAGACGCTGGGGTTGATCACGGCCGTTCCCATGCTGGCGACGCTGATAACCGGCCCTCAAGCGAAGGCCAAAGGGAAAAACGGCCAGCCGATTACCGAGCCGACGGCGGCAAATCTGGATGTGCATATCGCGCTGGGCGGGCTGACGACGGGGTTGTATTTTGCGACCGCGTATTACGCCATGCGCGCGCCCAAGATTTCCGATGTCAAACCCAAGGGAGCCATCCGTATTCACCGCGATCTGGAGTGGGTTCACGGGCCGGGAATGATCCTGACTCCGATCCTGGGCATCATGGCCTACAAGCAGGAAAACTCGGGCGAAAAGGTGAGCGGAATCGCTTCGGCGCATGCGCCGGTGGCGTATGTGACGACGGTGGCCTACTGCGCGTCGATCGTGGCTGTTTCCTGGCCGATCCACTGGAAGTTCTGGAGATAAACCGATGAGGCACAAATTTCTGCTTGCTTTCCTGTTCTTCGCGCTTCCCGCGTTGTCGCAAACGAGTACGCAATGGGTTCTGGATCAGTCCACGCTCACCTATCACATGTCTCACCCGATGCATGAGGTGGATGGGGTGAGCCGCGCGGCGAAAGGCAAGGGCGTCTGCGGCGCGGGGCAGTGCGATTTTCTGATTGCGGCACCGGTGAAATCCTTCGATTCCGGAGACAGCAATCGCGATCTTCACATGATTCAGACGACGCGCGGGGGCGAGTTTCCGATGGTGGTGGTGCGAACCCGGTTTCCCGAGGCGGCGACCGGATCGGCAACGATCTATGCCGATCTTGAGGTGCAGTTTGCCGGCCAGACGGCGCACTACGCGCACGTTCCGTTTCAGCGGGCGACCGTGGGCAAAGAGGTTCGGATCACGGGGACGATTCCGGCAACGTGCTCGGATTTCAAGATCGACCGTCCGTCGTTCCTGACGGTGCCGATCAAGAATGAGATTCCGGTGCGCGTGGATATGACCTGGAAGACGCAGTAGGGGCCTGGGTCAGGGTTCTAGAGCAGTTTCACAGTTACTGTGCCCGAGCCAAAATTGCGATGTGCAGCTTTTCTTAAGGAAAAGCTGCGCGAAGATCCACTCCCGCTGGGTACACCTACTGTGAAACTGCTTTAGGCGCGCGGCGGGTGCGAGAGCCGGGCGGGGTTCCGGTACAATTGGGAGCTATGGCGTGGTTCAAGCGAGCGGAGTCGAGTCTGGATGGGGAGCCTGTGGTCTCCTCGGAGGCTGAAGGGTCGCGGGTGCGCACCGAGGGCCTTTGGAGCAAGTGCGACGGGTGTCGTCAGATTTTGTTCAAGGCGGAGATCGAGGCGAATCTGAAGGTTTGTCCGAAGTGCGGGAAGCACTTCAAGATGGGCGCCAGGGAGAGGATCGAACTTCTGCTGGAGCCTGGGTACACGCTGGTGGACATGGGATTGCGCTCGACGGATCCGCTGGAGTTCGAGGACATCAAGCCCTACAAGCAGCGGCTGGCAGCGGCGCAGAAGCAGACCGGACTGAATGACGCGATCGTGAACGCGGTGGGCTACCTGGGCCGTCATGCAGTGGTGGTGAGCGCGATGGAGTATTCGTTCATCGGCGGCAGCATGGGCGCGGTGGTGGGGGAGACGATTGCGCGGGCGATTGACCGGTGCCTCGGGACGCGGAGCGCGCTGATTATCATCGCGGCCTCAGGCGGGGCGCGGATGATGGAGGGCGTGGTCAGCCTGATGCAACTGGCGAAGATTTCGACCGGGCTGGCGCAGATGGACGACGCCCGGATTCCTTACATCTGCATTCTGACGGACCCGACGACGGGCGGGGTGACGGCGAGCTTTGCGATGCTGGGCGACCTGAACGTGGCCGAGCCGGGAGCGCTGATCGGCTTTGCCGGGCCGCGTGTGATCGAGCAGACGATTCGGCAGAAGCTGCCGGAGGGATTTCAGCGCTCGGAGTTCCTGCTGGAGCATGGATTTCTGGACGCGGTGGTTCCGCGCAGCGAGATGAAGGGGTATCTGGAGCGGGCGCTGGATTTCATGGGGTGATTTTCGGGGGCTTGGGGTGGTTCCGGACGCGGCAGGCTGGATTTACGGTCTGCCGCGTTTTTGCGTCGAGACCTGCATCTCGGACATTTTCTACCCACATCTCAGAAGCGAGATGTGGGGCACCCGCACCCGGGGTTTGGACTTGGAAATTTCATGTCTGCATTTCGGATTTTTCATAGCCGCATCTCGGACATTTTCTACCCACATCTCAGAAGCGAGATGTGGGGCACCCGCACCCGGGGTTTGGACTTGGAAATTTCATG
>JAJZFR010000014.1:2725-12437 GCA_021805265.1 Acidobacteriota bacterium
TTGGACTTGGAAATTTCATGTCTGCATTTCGGATTTTTCATAGCCGCATCTCGGACATTTTCTACCCACATCTCAGAAGCGAGATGTGGGGCACCCGCACCCGGGGTTTGGACTTGGAAATTTCATGTCTGCATTTCGGATTTTTCATAGCCGCATCTCGGACATTTTCTACCCACATCTCAGAAGCGAGATGTGGGGCACCCGCACCCGGGGTTTGGACTTGGAAATTTCATGCCTGCATTTCGGATTTTTCATAGCCGCATCTCGGATATTTCGTAGCCGCATCCTGGAGGCGCGGGGTGGGGCAGGATGGCTGCATAGGCGCGGTAGATGCCCTCGAAGACGGCGTCCCAGGTATTGCCGAGGGCGTAGGCGCGGGCGTTTTCGCGGAGGGTGGCGAGCAGGGCAGGTTGGGCGATGAGATGGGCGATGGCGGAGGCGAATTCGTGGTCTTCGAGGACGCGTCCGGTGGCGCGAGCGGTCGAGCTGGCGGCGGCATCGCGGACGATGTGGCGCGGGCCGCCGTGGGGGGTGACGAGGGCGGGAACGCCGGAGGCGAGGGCTTCGAGGACGACGTTGCCGAAAGTATCGGTGTGAGAGGGAAAGACGAAGAGGTCCATGTTGGCGTAGGCGCGGGCGAGCGCTTCCCCGTGGAGGACGCCGGTAAAGTCGGCGTTGGGCATCCTCTGGCGCAGCGTAGGCTCTTCCGCGCCGTGGCCGACGATGAGGAAGCGGAAGCTGGAGACGCCGAGGGTGAGGATCTGGTCGTGGATGTCGGCCAGGAGGGTGACGTTTTTTTCGACGGAGAGGCGTCCGACGAAGCCGAGGGTGAAGGGTTGATTGGTTGGCCGGTCACGTTTGCGGGGATGGAAGAGGTGGGTATCGACGCCGCGCGGCATGAGGGAGCAGGGGCGGCCGGTGAGGGAGCGCAACTGGTGGCACAGCTCGGGATTGGGCGCGAAGAGAAGCTGCGCGACCGAGTAAAAGCGGGCGGCGGCGGCCATGGTGAGGTCTTCAAGGGATTTTTCAGCGGCGAGGCCGTGATGGTCCGGGAGCAGGCGCAGGAGCCAGTGGGAGCGGCGGGCGAGGTATTCGTGGACGTTGGTGTGCCAGCTTGCGGCGAGCGGGAGATCGAGTTCGCTGGCGAGCGCGGCTCCGAGGAGTCCGAGTTCGCTGGGGCCGGTGATGTGGATGAGGGTGGGCTGAAATTCTTCGAGAACATCCCCGATAACCGGGATGTGTCGGGGGAAGGCTGGATCGAAGCTGAGGTCTTTTTCGAGGGCGAAGGCGAGCATGCCGCGGGGCAGTTCGAGGGTCCAGAGATTGCCGTCTTTTTCGAACGCCGGGGAGCGGTCTCCGGCACGGACGCAGAGGAACGGGAGGTTGTGATTGCGGGCGAAGGCCTGGAAGTGGCGGCTGGTGTGGGCGACGCCATTGACCTCATGGAAGGAATCGGGGAAGTAGGCGACGCGGGGCGGATTGAAGGCAGGCATAGGCGCACCAAGGAGTACGCAGGGAAGGCGGTTCCTGCGGTTGCGAGCTTTGATTGTGTTTGATTACGGCGACTTTGAAGCTAGACGGCTTCCTGGTCTCCGAGGGCGAACTGAAGTTCGTCGGAGTCGTTCCAGGCGTAGCGCAGGCTGGAGGAGATGGGGCGGCGTCCGAGGGCGCGAGCCATGGCGATGATGCCCTGGATGGCGCGTGGGGCGCGGCCTTTGGGCCAGATGGCGCTGAGGGGGCGGATTTCCCCGTTGGCGTCCGGGTGGAAGGCGCGGTCGTCCCAGTGACGGGATCCCTCGGGAAATTCGGGATAGTCGCGGATGGCGTCGATGGTGGACTGGAGGATGCGATGCTTCCACGGCTCGGTGTACTGGGGCAGGAAGAGGACTTCACTGCGACGCTCGTAGCGGATTTCGTGGACGAACTCGGTGAAGGAGGTTGCGTTGGTGAGGTTGATGTTGGCGTTTGGCTCGACGCCGTGGCGGTCGCCGCCCGCGATGAGAAGCATGTTCCACTGTTCGGCGAGCTTGCGGGTGGCGCGGTTTTCATGCCAGTTGCGCAGGCCGTTGAGTTCGAGGGCGTGGAAGTAGTTTCCGTTTTTGAGCAGGAACTCGTTGACCAGGAAATTGTGTTTTTCGCGGCCAATCATGTAGAGGTCCCACATGGGGTGGTTGAAGACGACGAGGACGTTGGGCTGGCTACTGACCTCGGCGAGGATTTCAGTGAGGCGGGCGTCGGAGGGGTTGGCAGTGTAGTGGTTGAGGGTCTCGATCCACTGGGCGGCGGTGGCGCTGGGCAGGTTGTGAATGCCGATATGGAAGGCCTGTCGCCCGGCGTAGGGAGCGGTCCACTCGACGGAGATGGGGATGTGGCGCGCGCTGGGAACGGAGCGCAGCAGGAGCGGTGCGTGGATGTTGTCGTGGTCGGTGATGGAGACCAGCGGGGCGAGATCGAGCTTTTCGATCTGGCCGCTTTCGAGGTCGAAGGCCAGCTTGGGCGTGAGCGGCGGGGTCCAGTAGCTGCGATGCCAGTCGATCCGGATGCCGTGACGATCGAGGGAGCGCTTTTCAAGACTTCGCATGAAGGGCCGTGCGAGCGCGTACTGGGCAGACCAGCTTGCAACAAACTCGAGGGTCTCGAGCGACTGGTTGGTGTGGCTGTGAAGGGAAACGCCGGTCCGATAGCTGCGGGCCGCTTTGGGGTCGCGCCAGAGATACGAAATGGAGGTCATGGGCATTCGGTCTCCTGTCCTGCGAAGCTCCTGTATCTGTGGCTTCAGTATTCCGGACAACTGCTCGACCGAGCGTGAAAAAGCGGAGAAATTCCCCTCCGGACCCGAAGGAATCGAGTCAGTAACGCCCTTGCGGGGCGAATTTGGGGGTTTTTGGCACATACCGGTCACCGTAGTGGAGCGTATCTTCCCCTTCCCACTACTATACGTTGGTTTTGGCAAACTCCGGGCCGAGGAAGTTCTCAATATTCAGCCCATGGAGGTCGGGGGATGGCGCGGCGGCGTCCGGATGGGCCTCGGAGGCGAGGTAATTGGCGGTGAGGCCGTCTTTGAGCAGGGCAAATGCCTGCTCCGGAGTGTCTGCGAACTGGAAGAGATCGAGGTCCTTGGGGGAGATGGCCCCGGTATCGACGAGGGCGTGGAGGTTGATGACGCGCTTCCAGTAGTCGGAGCCGTAGATGACGACGGTGATCTTCTTGGCGAGTTTTCTGGTCTGGGCGAGGGTGAGCACCTCGAACATCTCGTCGATGGTGCCGAAGCCGCCGGGGAAGACGACGAGGGCCTTGGCGAGATAGGCAAACCAGAGCTTGCGCATGAAGAAGTAGTGGAACTCGAAGTTGAGGGCCGGGGTGATGTAGGGGTTGGGGTGCTGCTCGAAGGGCAGGCGGATATTGAGGCCGATGGTTTTGCCGCCCGCCTCGTGAGCGCCGCGGTTGGCGGCCTCCATGATGCCGGGACCACCGCCTGAGGTGACGACGAAGCGATGGCGTCCGGGCGGGTTGGAGGGGAGCGCGCTGGCCCAGGTGGTGACCATGGCGGCGAGGCGGCGAGCGTCCTCGTAGTAGCGGGCCATTTCCACGGCGGCGACGGCGCGGCGGCGCTGGAGGTCGCTGGCGGAGCCGTCCGCAATCGAGGGAATGGAGGCTGGCTGTTCGCTGAGGGGCGCGAGCTGGGTGGAGCCGGTGTTGTCGAGGAGTTCCAGAGCGGTGTTGGCCTGGTGGCTGCTTTGGAAACGGGCGGAACCGAAGAAGACGATGGTGTCCTGGATGCGTTCGCGGCGGAAGCGGGCCAGCGGCTCAGTGTATTCGGCGAGGATGCGGATGAGGCGACCGTCGGGGCCGTTGAGGAAGTCGGGGTTTTCGTAGGCGAGCGGGGCGCGGTCAAGCTGGGCCGGTTCGGTTTGGGCTGATTCGGGCCGGGCTGGGTCGGGCTGGGCTGGGTTGGGTGGGCGGGCGGTCATGAGGGCGTCTCCGTAAGGGTGCGAGCCGCTCGCGCGAACTGGCAAGACCGCAACCGCTTCGTAGACAAGTGTATCGGTTCCGAGGCGTTATCGAAAGACATCCCTCGGCGGTTCCATCCCGTACCCTGAGGGCGGACTTTACTGCCAGTCGTTGGAGGAGTGGATGGCCTGCTGGAGGGCGATCCAGAGGTTGAGGAGTCCGAGGCCGGAGACGATTCCGCGGAATGCGCCGCTGGTGAGGATGGGAAGGATCATGGGAGCGTGGAGGAAGAGCGGGTTGTTGTCCCAGGCGGGCGGAAACCAGGGGACAAAGCAGACCATGAGGCCGAGGTAGAGCTGGAGTATGACGCGGAGGAGGCGCTCGAACTGACGGAGCCAGTGCGGGGCGCTGGTGTGCGCGGACGGGTCGGCGGCCCTGGATGGAGTGGGCACGGGGACGGCAGATTTGGGCAATGGATCAGGCATGAGAGATGAGAACTGCCGTGGCAGCGCTCTACTGGAACGGTACCATAGAGCCGGTTTGGACCCTTGGCGCGGAGAATCGCGCAACCTGCGGGCAGAGTCAGCGCGGAGGATATGGGGTTTTGGGGGGCACCCCGGTTGAATGCCCCCGGTTGCCGCAGGTTAGTCGTTGCGGCGCTTGGGTCGCTGGTTGGCCTGGAGGATTTTCTTGCGCAGGCGGAGGTTTTTGGGGGTGACCTCGACCAGCTCGTCCTCGGCGATGAACTCGATGGCCTGTTCGAGGTTCATGAGGCGGCAGGGGGCGAGTCGAAGCGCTTCGTCGGAGGAGGAAGCGCGCATGTTGGTGAGCTTCTTTTCGCGGACGACGTTGACATCGAGATCGTTGTCGCGGGAGTGTTCGCCGACGATCATTCCTTCATAGACCTCGATGCCGTTGCCGACGATGAGGACACCGCGATCCTGGAGGCTGAAGAGCGCATAGGTGGTGGTGAGGCCCTGGCGGTCGCTGATGAGCGCGCCGGAGAGGCGCTGGGGAATCTCGCCCTGGTAGGGAATGTATCCGTCAAAGAGGGTGTTCATGACGATGGTTCCGCGGGTTTCGGTGAGCATCTCGCTGCGCAGGCCGATGATGCCGCGGCTGGGTACGCGGAACTCCATGCGGACGCGGCCGGAGCCGTGGTTGTGCATTTTGGTCATCTCGCCCTTGCGCGGGCCGAGTTTTTCGATGACCACGCCGGTGAAGTCCTCCGGGACATCGATGGTGACGTGTTCGACCGGCTCCATGCGGACGCCGTCCACGGTTTTGGTGACGATCTCTGGGCGGCCGACCATGAGTTCGAAGCCCTCGCGGCGCATCATCTCGATGAGCACGCCGAGCTGCATTTCGCCGCGGCCGAGGACCTTGAAGCTGTCGGGGGAGCCGGTCTCTTCGACGCGGATGGAGACGTTGGTGAGCAACTCGCGGTCGAGGCGCTCGCGGAGGTTGCGGCTGGTGACGAACTTGCCTTCCTTGCCGCAGAAGGGCGAGTTGTTGACGGAGAACTGCATGGCGATGGTTGGCTCGTCGATGACGATGAGGGGAAGCGGGGATGGGTTCTCGACGCTGGTGATGGTTTCGCCGATGGTGATGCCCTCGATGCCGGCAATGGCGACGATGTCGCCGACCTCTGTGATGGTGGTTTCGGTGCGCTTGAGGCCGGCGAAGGTGAAGAGCTTGGTGATTCTGGTCTTCTGGAGCGAGAGATCGCGGCGCGAGATCATTACCTCGTCGCCTGCGTTGAGGGTTCCCTGGAAGACGCGGGCAATGGCGATGCGCCCGAAGTATTCGGAGTAATCGAGGTTGGTGACGAGGATCTGGAGCGGTGCGGCGGGGTCGCCGGTGGCGGGCGGAATGGTGTTGACGATGGCCTGGAAGAGCGGCTCGAGATCCGTGCCGGGGGTGTTGATGTCGGTGCTGGCGGTGCCGAGCTTGGCGACGCAGTAGAGCACGGGAAAGTCGAGCTGCTCCTCCTCGGCGTCGAGGTCGATGAAGAGGTCATAGACCTCGTTCAGGACCTCCTGGGGGCGAGCGTCGGGGCGGTCGATCTTGTTGATGACGACCATGGGCTTGAGGCCGGCTTCGAGGGCCTTGGCGAGAACGTAGCGGGTCTGGGGCAGCGGCCCCTCGGCAGCATCGACGAGAAGCATGACGCCATCGACCATCTTCAGCCCGCGCTCGACCTCACCGCCGAAGTCGGCGTGGCCGGGGGTGTCGATGATGTTGATCTTGCCGCCCTGGTAAAAGATTGCGGTGTTCTTGGCCAGAATGGTGATGCCGCGCTCGCGTTCGAGGTCGTTGGAGTCCATGACGCGGTCGGCAACCTGTTCGTTGGCGCGGAAGGTTCCGGACTGGCGAAGCATGGCGTCTACGAGGGTGGTCTTGCCGTGGTCAACGTGGGCGATGATGGCGATGTTACGGATGGTCTGGCTCAAAAGAAATTTCCTTCTCTGGTTCACACAGGCAGGCGCGCGTTTACGCAGCACCGCCGGATCGGTTGTTCGTATCTATCCCCGCAGCCCGTATCATCCGGCTGCGCAACGGGCGCTGCACAGCGAAGGCCGCGCAACGAACTCGGTAGAACTTGTGCTCGGCACGACAAAGCTCCGCACAACAGGTATCGTCCGGCTCATTGCCAGGACAGGACTGCAGAATCACGGGCTCGAGCCACGCAACGCCGCAATTGTATTCTACCAGCAGCGCTCGCCCGCCTTGCTCCGGGCTGCTAGAACCCCTACCCCTCTTGCCTGAGTGAAGCATTCTCCCTGGATAACGGATTCTCCCGCATCTCGCGCTTGGCTCGCTGCACCCTGCGATAAAAGGCAATATCCATCCGACGAAGAAACCGAAAGGGAACGAGATTTTTAGAGATTGCTTCCGTGGCTTCATCCTTGATTTCTTCAAAGCTCTTGCCGTTTTCCCGATACGAGGCAACAGAAATAGCTAACCTTCGTATCTCGTCATTGGAAAAAACCAGAAAGTAGCCGTTCAACTTCGCGAACAGGTCGAGGCAAAGCGCGGCCGTGCGTTTATTCCCGTTGCTGAACAGATGTCCTGTCGCGATGTGAATAAAGAGGTACGCAGCCTTCGCTTCAAACGTCGGGTAGAGTTCCTGGCTATAACATTCCTGATAGGGTGCCTCGGCGGCCGAATACAGCAGATTCAAACTGATGCAGGTCCGGGGCTGCACCGGCTCCACGCCCGGCCACGCCGATGCAATGCCTACATCATGGGCAAATTCGATCAGGGCCGCGGAAAGCCGGAAGACTTCCTGTTTATTCTTTGGCAAGTTTCTTCAGCGCAGGATAGTATTTCGCAGCAGATTCCGTCAGCGGCGAGCCAGCCAGGCTTCTTTTCTTCAGCTTTCGGCTGATTAGCGGCAGATTCTTCTCTGTAATTCGGATCAGTTCACGAATTTTTCTTTCCGTTTTGGGGGTCAGTTCCGTCATCTGCGCCTCCTTTCCTGCCATACCGCACGGTGGCAAATCGCCGTGTACGCTTGCTTGGCAAGTGTACACCCTTGTATTCCGCTCCAGCAGCGCCAATTGGCCCTCACCCGTTGGATGCGTGGGCAGATTACTTTGGCTCGAAATCCTGCCTCACCAGAGCGATCAGCGTACGATCCTCTGCCCTTATCGGCGTCGCCGACCTCCGCATGAAATTTTTCATCGCCGGCCAGTTGCCTTGGCGCGAGGTTGGGGAGTAATCTCATTTCATGCCTCGATGTCGCTAGTACCGGTCAGGTGCTTATGCCGAGGTAGTCGTGCGCGGTTCCCCTTCCAATCGATTGAATTCTCTGGAACTTAGCGCACTGGGTTTTCTACCCCGACCAAAGATCAACAGGGCTTGGAAAACCCGGCCCATCCTTACACAGTCAGTTTCGAGAGGGATACGACGATGGCGATTGCAGCAAGCGTGACAGAGTTGATAGGCCGGACGCCGCTGGTGCGTCTGAACCGGGTAGCCGCCGGGCTTCCGGGCGAAGTGGTGGTGAAGCTGGAAAGCCAGAACCCGATGAGCAGCGTGAAGGACCGCATCGGCCTGGCGATGGTGGAGTCGGCCGAGCGGGCGGGGAAGATTTCGCCGGGCAAGACGGTGCTGATTGAGCCGACGAGCGGCAATACGGGGATCGGGCTGGCGTTTGTGGCCGCGGTGAAGGGGTATCGGATCATTCTGACGATGCCGGAGACGATGAGCATGGAGCGTCGGATCGTGCTGCGGAGCCTGGGCGCGGAGCTGGTGTTGACGCCGGGACCGAACGGGATGAAGGGCGCGATTGCGAAGGCCGAGGAGCTGCGGGCGGCGACGCCGGACAGCGTTGTACTGGGCCAGTTCGACAATCCCGCGAACCCGGCGATCCACTATGCGACGACCGGGCCGGAGATATGGGCGGATACGGACGGCAAGATCGATTTCTTTATCTCTGCCGTGGGCACGGGGGGAACGCTGACTGGTACGGGGCAGTTCCTGAAGGAAATGAATCCGGCGGTGAAAATTGTGGCGGTCGAGCCGGTGGACAGCGCGGTGCTTTCGGGCGGGAAGCCTGGCCCGCACAAGATTCAGGGGATCGGGGCGGGGTTTGTGCCGAGCATCCTGAAGACGGAGCTGATCGACGAGATCATCACCGTGAGCAACGACGAAGCGATCGAGACCGCCCGTCGGCTGCCGCGCGAAGAGGGCCTGTTTGTGGGGATCAGCTCGGGTTCGGCGGTGTTTGCGGCGCTGAAGATTGCGGCGCGTCCGGAGAACGCGGGGAAGCGGATTGTGGCAATTGTGCCGAGCTTTGGCGAGCGGTATCTTTCGAGCGTGCTGTTTGATTCGGTGCGGGCGGAGATGCAGGCGCTGGTTACGCAGCCGGTGGGATAGTCGGGTGCTGGCCCCGAGTTCGGGGGGAATCCCACATCTTCCGGGCAAAAGCGGCCCGGCAGATGTGGGGCACCCTGGTTTTTCTCGGTTGCCGGCAAGGGCAGGAACAGGGCAGCGGTTGGGGGATTGGATGGGCGCGTGGTCGCGGATGCGGGAGGATGTTGAGTCGGTTCTGAGCCGCGATCCGGCGGCGCAGAGCGGCTTTCAGGTGCTGCTGTGCACGCCGGGGCTTCATGCGGTGTGGGCGCATCGGGTGAACCATCGGCTCTGGCGCGGGGGCTGGCGGCTGACGGCGCGAGTGTTTTCGCAGTTGGTTCGGTTCTGGACGGGGATCGAGATTCACCCCGGGGCGCTGCTCGGGCGGCGGCTGCTGATCGACCACGGGATGGGGGTGGTGATCGGCGAGACGGCGATCGTGGGCGACGACGTGACGCTGTACCAGGGCGTGACGCTGGGAGGTACAGGCGGCGGCGAAAGCGGCAAGCGGCACCCGACCCTGTGCAACAGCGTGTTTGTGGGCAACAACGCCAACGTGCTGGGGAATATCACGATCGGGGAGAACTCGCGGGTGGGGGCGGGATCGGTGGTGCTGCGGGATGTTCCGCCGAACTCGACGGTGGTGGGAGTGCCGGCGCATATTGTGTATCGCAACGGGCAGCGGGTGCTGATTACGGATCCGCACGAGATCAAGGATCCGCTGAGCGACGCGCTGATCGCGCTGGCGGCGCGGGTGGACCGGCTGGAGGCAACCACTGGCTGCGCCGAGGACGGCAGCCCGGACGCGGACCGGTTTGTGGCCGAAGACGACGAGCGCGAGGCGTACCGGCTCGATCTGGAAAGACTGAGCGCCTATGTGTCGATGGGCGAGGGGATTTAG
>JAJZFR010000111.1 GCA_021805265.1 Acidobacteriota bacterium
GCTGTGGAATTCAAAAATGCAATCGGCTTTGACGCGGAGTATGCGGAAGCGCATCGCGGATTGGCCAAGGTCTATCAGAAGCAGGGCCGGATGACCGAGGCTGCGGTGGAAGCGTCGCTCGGGGCAAAGAGTCACGCGACCGAGTGATCGAGTGATCGAGTGAGGGGAAGCGGATGAAGACGATTCAGGGACCGGGGATTTTTGTGGCGCAGTTCATCGGAGCGCGCGCGCCGTTCGATACGCTGGCCGGGCTGGCGGAGTGGGCGGCGGGGTTGGGATATATTGCGGTCCAGTTGCCGACCAATGTGCCGGCGATTTTTGACCTGGAGCTGGCTGCGGGCAGTACGGTTTATTGCCAGGAGACGCTGGGCCTGCTGGCGAGTTTTGGACTGAAGATCAGCGAGCTTTCGACGCATCTTCAGGGGCAACTGGTCGCGGTGCATCCGGCGTACAACGAGATGTTTGAGGGCTTTGCCCCGGAGGCTTTGCGTGGCAATGAGCCAGCGCGGCGAGCGTGGGCTATTGCGCAGTTGAAACTGGCGGCGAAGGCCAGCGGAAACCTGGGACTTGCGGCGCATGCCACGTTTTCAGGAGCGCTTGCGTGGCCGTATTTTTACCCGTGGCCGCAGCGTCCGGAGGGGCTGATCGAGGAGGCATTTGCCGAACTGGCGCGGCGGTGGAGGCCGATTCTGAATGCCTTCGACGAGGCCGGAGTCGATCTTTGTTTCGAGCTGCATCCGGGCGAAGATCTGCACGATGGCGTGACGTTTGAGCGGTTTGTGGAAGCGGTGGGCGGGCATCGGCGCGCGGCGATTTTGTTTGACCCGAGCCACATGGTGCTGCAACAGATGGACCCGGTGGCCTTTGTGGACCGCTATCATGAGCGGATTCGCGCGTTTCATGTGAAGGATGCGGAGTATCGCAGGGATGGGCGCTCGGGCGTTTACGGTGGTTATCAGGCTTGGGTTGAGCGCGCGGGGCGGTTTCGCACGCCGGGCGAGGGCGAGGTGGATTTCAAGGGTATCTTCAGCAGACTGGCGCAGTATGACTATCCGGGCTGGGCGGTGCTGGAGTGGGAGGATTGCCTCGAGTCGGGCGAAGCAGGGGCGCGCAAGGGAGCGGAGTTCATTGCGCGGCAGATTGTGCGGGTGACGGACCGCGCGTTTGGCGATTTCGCCAGCAGCGGCGCAGCGGGCGCGGAACGTAATCGAAGAATACTGGGGTTGTAATGTTACCGGTCTACGCTGGCGGCGTTGCCGCGCCTTTGCCGATGTCCATCGAGGCGGCGATGGGGTTGCGTTCGTCGATGTAGGCCTCGATGGCCTGGTCGAGCAGGCCCTTGGCGGCGAGGATGAACTCGACGGCATCGCGCCCCGCGCCGTGGCCGCCGGAGTGCTGGGTGATGTAGTGAGCCGCAGCCTTGACCTGGGGGCGCGCGTTGGCGACGGCGATGGCCAGGCCGCAGACGCGCAGGACCGGCAGATCGATGACATCATCGCCGACGAAGGCGATTTCCTCGAGCGCGACATCTTCCTTTTGCATGATCTCGCGCACGGCCTGCATCTTGTAGGACTGGCCCATGTAGAGGAATTCGAGCTTGAGGTCGCGGGCGCGCAGGGCGACCGTCTCCGAGACGCGCTTGGTGATGAAGCCGCACTTCATGCCGCCGAGCCGAGCGAGCGAAAAGGCTGTTCCGTCGTGCGCGTGGAAGCCCTTTGCCTCGACCATGGAGGCGGACTGGATGCCGAATCCGGCCTTGCCGTCGTGACTTGCGAGATGAGCCTGTGTGTCGGCGTTTGCGGTTGCGGGGGCGGGAAATATCCAGATGCCGCCGTCGGTCATGACTCCATCCACGTCGAAGAGGATGATGCGGATGCGCCGCGCGCGATCTTCGGCGGAGAGGGCAGTTTCGGTCTTCATGGTTTGATTGTATCGGCTGAGCGCGATACGAGTGCCCGGATACGAGGGACTGGATGAGCGAGAGTGGATAGGAGAGAATGGAAGCATGGCGGCGAGCAGGATAAGCGAAGACGAACGCGATGCGCGGGAGCGAAGCTGGTCGTCCACGCCGGAAGAGGGCGAGTTCTACTTCGAGGGGCCGTACATGGTGTTTACCGAGGCGTATCACCTGCGCCGCGGGTGGTGTTGCGAGTCTGGCTGTCGGCACTGTCCCTTCGGCTTTCCTGACGCAGGCTCTCAAGACGCGTAGCTGTCCCAGCGCCGGTTGCGTGAGCGCTTTGGCGCGTGATACACAGGTTCGGCATGGGATTTCTACTTTCACTCGATCAGGGCACCACGAGTTCGCGCGCCATTCTGTTTGACACGAGTGGCGCAGTCGTGAGCGTGGCTCAGCATGAGTTTCAGCAGTTTTATCCGCGCGCCGGCTGGGTGGAACATGACCCGATCGAGATTCTGACCTCGCAGATGAGTTGTGCCGTGGAAGCGCTGGTGCGCGCGGGGGTGGAGGCTGCGGAAGTTGCCGCTCTGGGCATTGCGAATCAGCGTGAGACCGTACTGCTGTGGGAGCGGGCGACGGGACGGCCCGTGTCGAACGCGATTGTGTGGCAGGACCGTCGTGGCGCAGAGATGTGTGAACGGCTGGTCGCAGCGGGCGCTGAGGAGGAGATTCGGGCGCGGACGGGGCTGCTGTTGGACCCGTATTTTTCCGCGTCGAAGGTGGCGTGGATGCTGGAGAATCTGCCCGGAGTACGCGCCCAGGCCGAGGCCGGAAAACTGGCCATGGGAACGATCGATAGCTGGCTGGTGTGGAACCTGACGAACGGAGGCGCGGGCGCCCCGGTACACGTAACGGATCGCACGAATGCCTCGCGAACGCTGCTCTACAATATCGTCGAAGATCGATGGGATGAGGAGCTGTTGCGACTGTTCGATATTCCACAGAGTCTGTTGCCGGAGGTTTGCTGGTCTAGCGAGCAGGTGGGCGTTGTGAATACGTCGCACGGGCTGAACGGGATAGCGATTGCGGGAATTGCCGGCGACCAGCAGGCGGCGCTTTTTGGGCAGCGCTGCTTCCACGCGGGCGAGGCCAAGAACA
>JAJZFR010000150.1 GCA_021805265.1 Acidobacteriota bacterium
GTACTTGCTCGCTATCCGACGGAATCCAATCCGCTGGAAAGCGGGCTGCTGCTCCATCCCGAGGCCATCGAGGGCAAAATTGCCGCGCTGGAACTTCCCTACGGCGAGGGACGTATCTTCCTCTATGGATTCAAGCCGCAGTGGAGAGCGCAGTCGCATGGAAGCTACAAGTTTTTCCTCAACGCACTGTACAAATTTGACGATCCGCCCTTCTCCCAGGACAAACCTGCATCGGAAAAATCAAAGCAAGCCGAGTAGTCCTCGATGTACGCTTGCTTTCATCGAGGATGAACCATGAAAACAAGCGCACCGGTTTCGTCTCTGCGCTCGGACGTGGCAGTGCTCAGTGCACTCGCCGCGCTTCTGCTTGTCGCCCACTTTGCCATGGGCAACGGCTACGGCTTTCACCGCGATGAGTTGCAGTTCCTCGACGACGCGCGCCACCTGCAATGGGGCTACATCGCGTTTCCGCCGATGACCTCGTTTTGTGGACGTATCGCCATCGCGCTCTTCGGCATTTCACCTCAGGCGCTGCGTCTTCCCGCAGCCGTTGTCAACGCGCTTTCAATGGTAATCACCGGGCTCATCGCGCGCGAGCTGGGCGGCAGCCGCGCCGCGCAACTGCTGGCTCTGGCGGCAGCATTTCCCACCTCCCTGCTCTTCAGCTCGCTGCTCCAGTACAACACCTTCGACATGCTCGCGTGGCTCGTCGTATGCCTCTTCACAGCGCGCTTGCTGCGCACCGAAGACCCACGCAACTGGATCGGCGTCGGCGTGGGAATCGGCATCGGCGTTCTGTCCAAATACACCATCGCGTTTCCCGTCGTCAGCCTTCTGGCTGCCGTGCTGCTGCTTCCATCGCAGCGCCTCGCCCTGCGCAGCCGCTGGTTCTGGCTCGGTGGCCTCGTCGCCACAGCTATCGCCGCGCCAAACCTGCTCTGGCTCGCGCAACACCACTGGATCACCCTCCAGATGGAGCACTCGATCCACCTGCGCGATGTTCGCCTCGGGCGCGGCAACGGATTCTTCTCCGATCAACTCAAGTTCACACTGCTGGCCTGTCCGCTCGCCCTTGCCGGCCTGGTCTCGCTGCTGCGCAGCGCGCGTTTCCGTCTGCTCAGTGCACTTTACCTCGGCCCGCTGCTTCTACTCGCATTGATGCGAGCGCGTGGCTACTATCTGATCCCGGCTTACCCACTGCTCTACGCCGCTGGCGTAGTTGTCCTGGAGCGCGCGCTGGCGGAGCGCAGTCACTGGAAGCGCCTGCTGGTTCGTTCTGCGCTGCTCGGCGCGCTGGCGCCGAATGTGGCCGCCGTCGTCTGGACCTACCTGCCCATCTGGCCGGTCGGCTCTGCGGCCTGGAACTGGCAGATGAAAAACAACTCGGACATGGCCAACGAGATCGGGTGGCCGGAGTTCGTCGCCCAGGTTGCCGCCATCCGCGACACGCTGCCACTGGCAGACCGCGAACATCTCGGTGTGCTCGCGAACAACTTCGGCGAAGCCGGCGCGCTGGCGCTCTACGGCCCGCAGTACCACCTGCCCACGCCGATCAGCAGCACCAACGATTTCCACCCGCGCGGCTACGGTGCCTATCCCCCTGACCCGGTCATCGTCCTCGGCAGCCATCTCGACGACCAGCTTCGCAACTTTGAAAGCTGCTCTGTCGTTGGACATACAGTACTCCCCTACGGAGTGCACAACGAAGAGACCGACGATGAGCCGGAGATGCTGCTTTGCCGCCACCTGCGTCGCCCCTGGCCTGAGGCCTGGAGCCGCTCGCAGGAGTTCGGATAGCCGGTTACCTCGCGGACGTTGCCGACATCTTCCACAGGTGAGAAGCTGCGTCGGTCTCAGAATTTTCGCGACCATTCTTTGGGCCAGCGCTCGACGATGACTTTCTTATCGGTGAAGAACTCGACCGCGTCACGCCCCTGCGCATGCATCACGCCAAAGAAGCTGCCCTTCCATCCGCTGAACGGGAAGTACGCCATCGGCGCGGGTACGCCGATATTCACGCCCACATTGCCAGTCGAGACGCTGTTGCGAAACTTGCGCGCTGCGGAGCCGCTCGAGGTAAAGATCGACGAGGCGTTCCCATAGGCCGAGCGGTCGATCATGGCTACGGCCTCATCGATCGTCTCGGCGTGGACCAGCGAAAGCACAGGGCCGAAGATCTCCGTCTCCATCAGCGCGCTCTGAGCGGGCAAACCCGCGAGCACAGTGGGCGCAACAAAGGTTCCGGAGCCGGAACTCGTAGCCGAACCCGTGATCGCGCGCGCGCCGTCCCGCTTGCCAGCCTCGATGAGCGCCGCAATCCGCTCCTGGCTGGCCGCTGTAATCACCGGGCCCATCTGGACGGATTCATCGAGGCCGTCGCCCACCTTCAGGCTCTGCGCCGCATCGACAATCCGCTCCCGAAACCACTGCTGCGCCTCGCCCACCGCTACCGTCACACTCACCGCCAGGCAGCGCTGCCCGGCGCAGCCAAAGGCCGAGTCCGCGATGATCTTTGTCGTCGTCTCCTGCTCGGCATCCGGCAGCACGACAACGTGATTTTTGGCTCCGCCCTGGCACTGCACTCGCTTGCCCGCAGCCGACCCGCGCGCATACACATACTGCGCCACCGGCGTCGAGCCGACAAAGCTGATCGCCCGCACCTCCGGATGATCGAGCAGCGCATCCACAGCCGCCTTGCCGCCCTGGACCAGATTCACCACACCGGCGGGCAACCCCGTTTCCGTCACCAGTTCCACCAGGCGCGCCACAGCAAACGGCACACGGTCTGAAGGCTTGAGCACAACGGTGTTTCCACTCGCAATCGCATAGGGCAGAAACCACAGCGGAATCATCAGGGGAAAGTTGAACGGAGTAATGATGCCGACCACGCCCAGCGGGTGGCGCACCATGATCTCGTCGATGCCCGGCGCAATATCTTCGAGCGAATAACCCTGCATCAGAACCGGCATCCCACAGGCAACTTCGACGTTCTCGATGCCCCGGCGAATCTCGCCCTTCGCCTCGGCCAGCGTCTTGCCGTTTTCGATCGTTA
>JAJZFR010000073.1 GCA_021805265.1 Acidobacteriota bacterium
ATAACATTTACTCCGCGATTGAGGATTTTTCAGGCTCGGAGTGGGTGGCGAAGATTCTCGGCGCAGACGTGCAGGGTCGCTTCGTGGACCTGAAGCGCGCCGCCGCCGACCGCTCGCCGCGCGCCCTCGGCACCTTTGTGAAAGGCTCCGAGGTGCAGTACCACCACGAGGTCTACAACCAGGCATTGTGGAGCCAGTTCTAGGGCAATATGGAAGCGTCGTGGAGTCGATAATCCAGACGATTTATCGATTGAAAAATTTGCTTAATTTTGCTACTCTAACTCTATAGTTGATGTCCCAAAGACATCCAATACTTGGCGCTCCAAAAGCGCCGAATAGCAAAAGGGCGTGAAAGCGCCCTTTTGCATTGAATCGAGGCCTTCGTGGGGCGAGCCGCAGTCTTCGTGGATGCCGGTTATTTCTGGGTGCAGGCTTGCACGGCAGTCCTCGGACAACCAGGCAAACGGACAGACATCACGATTAACTATTTTGAGTTGAGTACTCGGTTGCTCGAAGAGACAAGCCAGTTGACGAATGGTTCAGAATTACTGCGAGTTTATTGGTACGATGGTCCTTCCAGGGATGGCAAGGGACCAGACCATCAGAAAATTGATGATCTCGATTACTTCAAGCTCCGTCTTGGCACACGAAATATGACAGGTCAGCAGAAAGCTGTTGATGGATTGATCATTGCTGACATGTTGAGCCTGACCCAGTCTCGAGCAATTGACGATGCAGTTCTGATCAGCGGAGATGCGGATCTCATGCCTGGGGTTACTGCCGCACAAGCCATGGGTTTGCGAGTTCATCTGATAGTTTTAGAACCCAAAAATGCTACTTCACCCTATCTGGCCGCAGAAGCGGATCGAAAACTCTATCTCGGGGCGGAGTGGATCAGACAATTTGCGGCAGCCGCACCAGCAATTGTTAACGCCGCAGATTTACCGCCGGGAGATGGAGGAAGTGGCACTCTCTCAAATCCGGAACATGGATCATCCAGCGATGATCTGGTTTCGACCTTATTTGTCGATGAAGTTGTGCGCGCTGCTCATAAGACGATAAGAAGCGGAGGGTTGGCTCACCTGCTGGCGGGAGTCAGCAAAGGCAGCGTGCCCTTGCCACAGGAGATAGATAGTTGCCTTCTGAAAACAGGCAGAAACAAAGTCGGCCGGACACTACGGGAAGACGAAAAGCGAAAGTTGCGCGACGCATTCAAAGCTCAGTGTAAGTAAAGCCTTGAATACGGGTGCATGTTACATGCATCGTTTCTCTGCTCTTTGTCGGGCTGCCCTGTTGCCAGCAGAAGTTGTGTCGGATTTTCGTTCTACAACGCGTCCTGGTGTACCTTAAGAAAAACGTATTGAGCATTGCACACGCAAAGGAGCCGCCATCGCATCCATGAGCGTACGCCGGACGCCGGAAAACACATCCGAATCCATCGCCGCAGACTCGTCCATTCCTGGCGCGATGGAGGGCGAACCCTTTTCGGTTGATCGATCATCCTTTGAACCCTCCGTTGAACCATCGGTTGACCGGCTCTTTCGCGATTACCTGATCGACGGCGCATACGACGAGATGCGCGCGCCCGATGGCAGCATCCGCCCGCAGTATCACGCGCTGGTCGAGCGACTGGCCAGCCTGCCGCCCGAGGAGCTGCTGCGCCGCAAGCAATCCGCCGATCTCTCCTTCCTCACGCAGGGCATCACCTTCACCGTCTATGGGCGCGACGAAGGTACCGAGCGCATCTTTCCCTACGACCTGCTTCCGCGGCTGATCACCTCAGCGGAATGGAAGACCATCGAGCGTGGACTGACCCAGCGCATCCTCGCGCTCAACCACTTTCTGCGCGATGTCTATGGCGACGCGAAGATACTGGCAGACAAGGTGATTCCGCGCGCGATTGTTTATAGCTGCAAGCACTATCGCCGCCAGATGTGCGGCCTGCAGGTGCCGCGCAATGTCTACATTGCGGTCGTGGGCAGCGATCTGCTGCGGCTGAACAACGGCGAGTTAGTGGTGCTCGAGGACAACCTGCGCGTTCCCTCCGGTGTCAGCTACATGTTGACCAATCGACGGGTGATGAAGCGCACATTTCCACGACTCTTCCAAAGCTACGGCGTTCAGCCGATCGAGCATTATCCCCAACTGCTGCTGAACACGCTGCGCTCGCTGGCGCCGGAGGGTCGCCCCGAGCCGAATATCGTGCTGCTCACTCCGGGTGTCTTCAACTCCGCGTACTTCGAGCACACCTATCTGGCGCGCCAGATGGGCATCGACCTGGTCGAGGGGCGCGATCTGGTGACCCACGACAACATCGTCTATATGCGCACCACCGACGGCCTCAAGCGTGTCGATGTCATCTATCGCCGCGTCGATGACGACTTCAGCGATCCGCTGATCTTTCGCGGGGATTCGGCGCTTGGCTGCGCCGGGCTTTTCAACGCATACCGCGCGGGCAACGTCACCGTCACGAACGCTTTCGGAACAGGTCTTGCCGACGACAAAGGGTTGTATGCCTATGTCCCGCGTATGATCCGCTACTACCTGGACGAAGACCCGATCCTCAACAACGTCGAGACGTTTCTGCTCACCGAGGACGCATCGCGACAGCACGTTCTGGCCAATCTGGACAAGCTCGTGGTCAAGGCGGTGGGGGAAAGCGGCGGCTACGGGATGTTGATCGGGCCTCACTCGACGGCGCGTCAGCGGGAGGATTTTGCTCGCGCCATCGAAGCCAACCCGCGCAACTATATCGCGCAGCCGACGCTGGATTTTTCACGCGCGCCGTGCCTGTTTGGTTCGCAACTGGAGCCGCGCCACGTCGATCTTCGCCCCTACATCCTCTTCGGCGACAAGGTCAACATCGTGCCTGGCGGGTTGACGCGCGTGGCGCTCGAAAAAGGCTCTCTGGTTGTGAATTCATCGCAGGGCGGCGGCAGCAAGGATACCTGGGTTCTCGAATAGAAGCGGCTAATGTTCTGGGATGTTGCGATGCTGAGCGGTTTCACAAATTCCGGTTTGGAGTTGCCCATGCTTTCTCGAGTTGCCG
>JAJZFR010000003.1 GCA_021805265.1 Acidobacteriota bacterium
GGCAGCCCGCGCAGCGCGTCCCACTGGTTGTGGATGGAGCGCTCGAAAACTTCCTCATGTCGCGTCTCCCAATCGCCGGTGTGAGCGAATCGAACGGCCACGGCCGCGCTCAGGTGGGACACGTGCCGACTGGGCGACAGGGAAACCTCATCGTCACTTCGACCAAAATGGTCTCCGACAATAAACTGCGCAAGATGCTCATCGACGAAGCCAAAAAGCAGCACAAACTCTACGGTCTTTATTTCGAGGATATTTCCTCCGGATTTGCCGTCACCAATCGGAATTCTCCGCAGGCTTTTTCTGTGATTCCGCTGGTCGTCTACCGTATCTACGTCGATGGCCGTCCCGATGAACTGGTGCGCGGCGTCAGCATCGTCGGAACCCCGCTCGCAGCGATGAAAAGCATCGTCGCCACCGGCGACCACTACGACGTTTTCAACGGCGAGTGCGGCGCCGAATCCGGGTCGATCCCGGTCTCTGCTGTAGCCCCCGCAATCCTGCTCAGCTCGATCGAGATACAGAAGCAATCGCAAGGCTCCGAGCGCCCCACTATATTGCCCAATCCGACCTCACTCAATGTAGTGGAAGAGCCGACCGGCACTGCGCCAGGAAAGGCCAACCGATGAAGCAACTGGCAAAAATTTTCGCACTGGTTCTGCTGTCTGCCACTGCCCAGGTGTCACGGTTGAGCGCTCTGCCAGACACGCGTGCCGAGGCGGAAAAAGATCCCGTCCTGCGAGCCATGCTTGCGGAAATGGACCGCAGCCGAAACGATCTGGTACTGACAGGCTTTGCTCGCCCGTATTTCATCGAATATCGCCTGGAAGAGATCGAGGATTACCAGACGAAGGCCGACTTCGGCGCCATGCTCGGCGATGCCCTGCGCCATCAACGGCTGGCGCGTGTCACCGTCCGCGTGGGCAACTATACAACCGACAGTTCGACGGCGCGCGGCGATGGAGCCGTCGAACTGGCCGCGCTCGACAACGATCCGCGCGCGATCCGCGCAGCGTTCTGGCAGGCCACCGATCAGGCATACAAGCAGGCGCTCGCTGTCTTCGCCCGTAAAGAGGCCGCGTTGAAGCAGGTTGAAACTCCGCCGCAGGCAGATGATTTTTCGCGTGAAAAGCCGCTAGTCTCGCTTGCTCCTAGAGTGCAACTCCCTGAAGGACTTGGTGCCTGGACGCAACGCGTCGAATCGGCCAGCGGATTGTATCGAAACGACTCCGCTGTAAGCGCTCATCAGCTTGATGTTCAGTATTCGACTGCGCTCTTTCACGCTCGCGCAGTCACAACGTATCTGATCAACAGCGAAGGCTCGATCCTGCGCAAAGGCGAGATGACATTCGACGAAAATTTTGCCGCAGGAACACAGGCGCAGGACGGAATGCATCTCGACCGTTCCTATGGATCGATCGGAAACAAACTTGCCGATCTCGATACAAAAGACGCATTCGAAAAACATGCTGAAACCCTGCTCGCGTCGCTCATCGAGCTGCGCGCAGCCCCGCTCGTTGAAGAGGAATATCACGGGCCAGTGCTGGTCTCTGCCGATGCGTCTGCCGATGTGATGGCTACGCTGGTGGCGCCCGCTGTAGTGGCTGATCGCCCTGATCTGGGCACGGAGGCGCGCACCAAAGGTGCCTATGCGTCGAGCTACCATACACGCGTGCTGCCCGAGTTCATGACGGTTGTGGATGATCCCGGATTACAAAGCTGGGAGGGCCGCAGCCTGATCGGCAGCTATAGAGTGGACGATGAGGGCGTGGCCGCGCAGCGGGTGAATCTGATCACCGACGGTCGTCTGGAAAACTACCTCATTGGCCGTGAGCCGGTGCGGGATTTTCCCCAGTCCAACGGCCATGGACGCGCACCTGTGACCGGCCCGTCTCAGCCGGTTATCGGTGTGCTCCAGGTGACCGCCAGCGGCGGCCTGAGCGAGACCGCCATGGATGAAAAGCTGCTTGCGATGGCACGAGAGCGCGGTTTGAAAGATGCGTACGTCGTCGAGACAATGGGTCCGGAACTGACGCCACGCCTGCTCTATCGCATAAGCGCGGCTGGCACACGCCAACTGGTACGCGGCGCGGTCCTCGACGACCTCGATCAGCGCGCGCTGCGCTCAGGCATCGTTGCCGCGGGCAACAGCCTCTTCGTCGCCAACTACCCTCTCGCAGTCCCCCAGACCGTCCTGGCCCCGGCGCTCCTCTTCGACGACATCACCATCCGCCGCGCCAACGAAAAAAACGACAAGCTGCCGTACTACCCGCCGCCGGAATAAGCCAGCCCTGCAATCGGATAGAATTGCACAGGAGTACTCGATAGATGTATCCATTCTGAATGCTGACCGATGACCAGTTGCGTTCGCTCCTTCTTGATCTCGAATCGGATCGAATCGAGCGTACGCGCTCGATAAACGACACCGCAAAATTCTCGCAAGCAGTTTGTGCTTTTGCCAATGATTTTCCAAATCATCGCAATCCGGGCTACTTGCTCGTGGGCGTAAACGACGACGGTAGTCTTTCCGGGTTGAATGTTGACGATGAATTACTGAAAAATCTTGCCGGTCTGCGCTCGGATGGTAATATTCAACCTCTTCCCGCCCTGACTGTTACGAGGCATCCATTTTCCAACGGCGAAGTCGCTGTTGTAGAGGTTTATCCTTCGGATTTACCTCCCGTGAGGTATAGAGGGCAAGTCTGGATTCGCGTTGGGCCACGCAAGGCCACCGCCAGCGAGCAAGAGGAACGAATGCTCTCCGAGCGCAGAACATCACGGATGATGACTGCGGATATAACTCCTTTTCAGGAAGCCAGTATCTCGGATTTATCTCTGCCACTTTTTGCAGCCTATCGCGAATCCGCCGTCGATCAGGAAGTGATAGCTGGTAACCATCGGACAATCGAAGAGCAACTCTCGGCTTTGCGTTTCTTCGACCTGAACAAGAACTGTCCCACTCTTGCCGGAATACTAATGTTTGCCATGAATCCGCGGTATTTTCTGCCGGGGAATTACGTGCAGTATCTGAAGCTTCCCGGTACATCGTTGACCGATGCCCCTGAAGATGAAGCGGAGATATCCGGAGACCTGCTAAGTGTACTGAGAGAAATCGATACCCGGATCCGAGTCAACATAGAAACCACGTTTGTCTCGGTATCCGCTCTTCAGGAGAAAACAGTCTCTACCTACCCGGCTGAAGCAGTCCGCGAACTGATGATGAACTCAATACTGCATAGAGACTATCTTTCCAACACTCCAGTCAAGCTGTATTGGTTTTCCGACAGAATCGAGATTCACAATCCGGGAGGTCTCTTTGGCGAAGTGACTCTGGATAAGTTGGCGAGTCGAACCAGTTATCGAAATCCGGTTGTGGCGGAAGCGATGAAGACGATGGGATATGTAAATCGTTATGGTAGGGGAATCCAGCGGGCGCAGGATGCTCTGGCACAGAATGGAAGTCCTCCGGCATGTTTTGAAGCCGATACCCGTACATTTCTCGCGGTAATCCCCCGGAGAAGCGCATGAAAACCATTGCTTTTTTCAACAACAAGGGTGGTGTGGGCAAGACATCGCTGGTATATCACCTGGCATGGATGTTCGCAGACAAGGGAAAAAGGGTTTTAGCTGTTGATCTGGACCCTCAGGCGAATCTCAGTTCTATGTTTATTCCTGAAGGAAGACTAGAAAAACTTTGGGACGAAGGAACCGGAAATTCGATCATTGATAGCCTTCGTCCTCTTCAGGAAGGTGAAGGCCTCGGGAAGGCACGCACTGAAACGATAGCAAATGGGCTACAGTTGATGGCCGGACACCTGGAATTATCCAAGTTCGAAGATCGCCTTTCGGACAGTTGGGCACGAAGTTCGGACGGAGAGGTATTGTCACTTCGTTTTCTCTCTGCCTTTCATTCCCTGATTTCAGAGGCCGCGCAACAAAATGCATCGGACTTGGCGTTGATCGATGTCGGACCAAATCTCGGAGCCATTAATCGCTCCGCGATGCTTGCTTCGGATCATGTGATCCTTCCTCTGGCACCAGACCTCTATTCCTTGCAGGGCATGAAGAATCTGGGGCCGACCCTGCGAGAGTGGAGAAGGGGATGGGAGGAGCGCAAGAAAAAAGCCAAGGAGAGATCATCAACGATCAAGTTCTCGCTTCCGGATGGAGGAATGCACCCTGCTGGATATGTACTCATGCAGCATGCCATACGCGATGGACGACCCGTTCAGGCTTACACGAAGTGGGCGCAACGGATCCCCGATGTCTATAGCAGGGAAGTCATGGACGACAATAGCCCGAAGAACCCGCCAACTGAAATTAGAAAAGTGGAAGAAGATTCCAACTGTCTGGCCATGCTGAAGCATTACCGAAGCCTGATGCCCATGGCGATGGAGGCCCATAAGCCTATTTTTCGCCTCACATCGGCTGACGGGGCTATCGGAGCTCACACCTATGCTGTGCAGAATTGCAAAAAGGACTTTGAGCAACTGGCGGATCGAGTTTTGCAAGCGACCGAATACGTTGGCGCGGAGGAATCTGCGTTAGGATAATTTGAATGGGAATGAGGTCTCCCGAAACCGCCCCGAGAATATCCTCATGGGCTGATGACTTCTGCCGAATGCATTTTCTTTTTTGAGTGAGGCAGAGCATGGCTTATTTCTGGGTGACAGTGGGCAGCGCAATCGGCGGACTACTCCGCTATCTGGTTGGCAAATGGACCGTGTCCATCAGCATGGCCTTCCCCACCGGAACGCTGCTGATCAACATCGCAGGCTCGTTTGTTATTGGCTACTTCGGCACGCTTACGCTGCAAAGCGGACGGCACCCGGCCTCGGAGAATCTACGCCTCTTCGTCATGGTCGGTCTGTGCGGCGGCTTCACCACGTTTTCTGCCTTCAGCCTGCAAACCTACGATCTTGTACGCTCCGGGCATTGGGTGCGCGCGCTGGCCAATGTGCTGCTTTCAACCGTGCTTGGACTGGCCGCTGTCGCTGCGGGCCATTACGCGGCTGCGCAGCCGGTATCCCAGGTTGCCGTCGCGGAAACTGCCGAAGAAGAGTTGACCAGCTAAGGCACTTTCCGGAATGCAGTAAACTTTCCGAAGTTCGTGAGGGTGGATTTTTCTTGAGGAAAAATCCAATCCGCAGAATGGTTTTGGTCTACACCTTTCCGGAAAATGCTTTAACCCTCTCAGTGCTCAGTCCAGCCGCACCAGATAGGCGTTGCCTTCTGCGGGGTGCAGATGGCGCTCGATTGCTTCGGCCTGTTCTCGGTTGTCGCCTGCGGGGCGGATGCGCACCCAGTGTCCGGTCGGCCCGGCGAAGTCGATGACCTGAGCCTCCGGGTAGCGTCGCTCCAACTGGTGGCGCAGATGAATCGCCTTGCCGGTATGCGCAAACGCTCCGATCTGCACGCACCAGCGGCCACCTTCGCGGATCGGCTTTGGCGCCTGGTACACGTCGATGCGCACCGGTGCCACTCCTGCCCGGTACAGGCCGGTTTCCTTCGCAGCGGCCATCGACAGATCGAGGATCCGATCGGGCACAAACGGCCCACGATCTGTAATGCGCATCACCGCCGACTGGCCGGTTCTTTCGTTGGTCACCTTGATCAGCGAGTTCATGGGCAGGGTTCGATTTGCCGCCGTCACAGCGTTCTGGTCGTAGACCTGACCGTTGGCCGCGCGATGACGGTTGTAGTTTGGGCCGTACCAGCTTGCCATGCCACGCAGCGTGTCAATGGGATCATGCGAGGCCACGTATTCCATATCCTCGCCTACGACGCTCCCGGTTGGCGTGAGGGCGGGCGGCGCGGGAGCACTGGCTACAGGGTGGTGATGGGCGCAGCCGACCAGCGCAAACACAGGAACAACCAACATCGCTGCGCGATGGAGCCAGATCGGACGAATTTTTCTCCGGCGGTCATCGCGCGAAGCAGATTTGCGAGAACAGTCAACCACAACCCTAGTTTGCTCCCCCGGTTTCTCTGCTTACAAGAGTGAATCGACAGGATTTGCGATCAAGACCCAAGAGCGTCAACCTGTAGCTGTCGAGGATTGGAGCCGTGAGATCACGCGATTGAACTCTTCTCCGGAAGACTCGCGAAACCGATCCGTGAAAGTACTTCGAGCAGACGCCGCGCCGGATTCCTATTCCGAGTGTGCTCGTCCAGTCGGTTGGGGATAAGTCGCAAGGGGCGCGCAACCCGCCAGTAACGTTTTCTACCGTTCCCGGTCGTCCATCCGCCGTTCAGGCAGAGAAATCGCCGTTCGCTGTATCCATTTTGGATTGGCATTCGATGGCGGCTATTCTTTACAATGAACGATAAGAGTTCATCTTCCGTTTTGTGACATCGAACTGGCTGTCCGACCATTTCAGCAAGCTCTACACAACAGCGAAGGAGCGATACCCCCATGTCAAAAGCTACGAAATACGCAGAGCAGGCAGTTGTTTATGCGGCCAAGGGAGCCTGGGCGGTTTTTGAGCGAATCAATCGCATCAGCCCCAATCCCTCCATCACCCCGAAGTGGAGCGACAAGCCGCTGCTGAAGAGCTGGGAAAAGGAAAAGCCTCCTCTGGGCTGGCCGCGTTCCACCGACTCGTTATGCCCGAAGTGCGTTCCAGAAATCCGCCAGCAGATTCTCGACGGAAAGCTGCCTCACGAGGTTCTGCTGAATGAAAAGATAGGCGAGATCAAGGCCACCATCGTCGAGCGAGACGGCCAGATTCTGATGGTCAAGGACTGCCCGAAGCACGGTCACTTTGAAGACCTGATGTCCATCGACACGGATTTCTTCAAGCATCTCGAGGAGAGCTTCCCTGGCCGCGACATTCGCGCTCACAACGACGAGAAGCTGCACAACCACGGCACCTCGACGGTGACCCACGGGCGCGGATCGGTGCTCACCATCGACCTGACCAACCGCTGCAACATGATGTGCGACCCGTGTTTCATGGACGCCAACCAGGTTGGCTTCGTCCACGAGCTTACGTGGGACGAAATCAAGACCATGCTGGACAACGCGATCACGATCAAGCCGCGGCGCCAGATGAGCGTGCAGTTCTCGGGCGGCGAGCCGACGCTTTCGCCGTACTTCCTGGACGCCGTAGCGTACGCGCGCAAGGTGGGTTACAACAGCGTCCAGGCGGCCTCGAATGGCATTGAATTCGCCAAGAGCAAGGAGCTTTGCCGCGCTGCGGCAGAAGCCGGTCTGCGCTACGTCTACCTCCAGTTCGACGGCATCGGCAACGCCGCCAACTCCCATCGCAAGGTCGGCAATCTCTTCGACGTCAAGCTCCAGGCGATCCACAATCTGCACGAAGCGGGCGTCGATATAGTCCCCGTCACCACGATCATCAACGGCATCAACAACGAGCAGGTCGGCCACATTGTCGAGTTCGCGCTCGACAATCCGAAGACCATCAACTTCCTCAGCTTCCAGCCGGTTTCCTTTACCGGGCGCGATGAAGATATTAGCGACGAGCGGCGACTGGCGCAGCGCTACACCCTGAGCCATCTGGCGCATGACGTGAAGAGCCAGACCGGCATGGGCGAGCCAAAGCGCGACTGGTTCCCGATCAGCTTCATGAGCACCTTCTCGGACTGGGCCGATCACGTTCACGGCCCTGCTGCAGACTGGGGCCAGTTGAGCTGCGGCTGCCACCCCAACTGCGGCATCGGAATGGCCGTAATGATCGACAAGGAAACCAAGGAAGCCGTTCCGGTGACCGCGTTCATCAACGCCAACCGGCTCGCTAAAGATGTTGCCAGGGTCAACGACGCGGCGCGCGGCAAGGCACTTTCCATTCTCGGCATCACCCTCGCGCTCATGCGCAACTACGATCCCTTCCAGGCGCCAACCCACTTCAGGATCACCGACATGCTGAAGAAGATGGACAAGACCTTCGGCGCGACCGGCAAGGACTACGGCAAGGTCACCGGAGATCGCACGGCCGAGGACATCAGGAAGCGGCGCGCGGACCGCTGGAACTTCCTGTTTATCGCCGGGATGTGGTTTCAGGATCTCTTCAACTACGACTTCCGACGCACCGAGCAGTGCATCATTCCCTACGCGACTCAGGAGGGCGAGATCAGCTTCTGCGCCTATAACACTGGTGTTGGCTGGCGCAACATTATCGAGAAGATGCACATGACGGCCACGCTCACCAAGTGGTATGACGAGCATGGCCGTCACGAAATCTTCGCCGGCGGCAAGAACGTGGGCATGGCGATCCAGGGCCACAAGCTGGAGCTGAACATGCAGCACGTGAACGCCGAGGCCAACCACACGCTCGACACACTCGGCATCGCCAAAAACGCACGCGAAGAAAAACTCCGCGCACGCGACGAAAAGCTCAAGCTGGAGGCCGAAAATGCGCGCATGGCCAAGCTGTATCGCGAGCATGTTCTGGGGGAAAAGCCGGTCGAGGGTCTGGTCCGCCTGGACGCCATTGCTCCCGCACGGCCGGCGGCAGAAAATGCCGGCGAACTGGTAGCCGGAGACTGAGTCCAATCCAATCGCAGAAGCTCAAAACAGTTCGGGCCGTCCATTGCGGACGGCCCGGAGTGTTTTTGAGAGGAGCGGAGTTACTTGCGGATGCGGAAGTTATATGCGACGCCGAACGAGACGATCGGGTAGGTGTGCAGCGGCTGAATGTCGCTCTGGTAGGTGGAGACCTGCGCCGCGAGGTTCGACTGCACGGTGGGGTCGGTAGCCACGTTGACGCAGTTCAGGCCGTTCACGTCGCAGACCTCGCCAGTCAGATTCAGCGCAATGGTCGGTGTCTGAATGAACGCGACGCCGACCTCGAAGGGAAAGGACCAGTGTCGTCCGGAGGAGGGAAACAGGTTGCCGATGCCAGCGGTAATCGTCGGCGCGACGGACCCGTTGCCAAGGCCGAAAGTTCCAATGCCCTGCACCGCATTTGACCCCGAGGCCGAGTAATAGGTGATATTGTTCAGCGTAAAGCTGGTGCCCGCCGCAGCGGTAAAGACGGCGTTCGCCTGGTTCTGGTTATAGAACAGAATTCCCGGACTTAGCCGCAGCCAGTTATGAAACGGGTAGTAGTCGAGCGACGCGCCAGCGGAGGCCATATTCAGCGAGGCATTCACGTTGAACCCGTTGGTGCTGATGTTGTTGACGCTGAAATTCAAGAAGTTTCCCGTCGCGCGGAGGTTCAGGTATCGGTTCAGATTGGTCGCGGCGAGAAAACCGATGCCCAAAGGCGAAACGCCGACGCCAATTGCAACGCGTGAAAGGGGCTTGAGTCCAGCTTTCTTGAGTGTGCCGTTATTCTGCATTGTTTGTGGGGCAGCGGCCTTTGTCTTTGGTCTGGCAGTTGACGGTGGATAGACATTGGGCGCGGTCATTGTCTGCGCCATGGCGGGCAGCAACATGAAGCCGCACAGCAAAAGCAGCACACTACTTCGGATTTTGGTCAAGGCAGGTCTCCTCTGAAAAATAGATCAATGATTGAACACATCTCGAAGACAGCCCGAAGGAATTCGATCCAACCACGATCAGGACTTCCTCCGGACTCCATCAAGAGTGAGTAGAGCGCGTCCGCAGCGCAACATGGGACAATCGGAATTTATACGGATGCTTGAGCAAAATTAGCATTTCGCTGTGCGTATGAATACACCGGAGAAAAAAATATATGCAGGGGAACCGTGCTTGACAACAAAAACGCACTCGAATGCTGAAGTGGGAAACAAGGAAGATGCGTCCTATTTGAATTCGCTCCGTTCGAGCCTTCTCGACTGGTTCCGTTTGAAGCAGCGACGACTACCGTGGCGTGACACACGCGACCCCTACGCGATCTGGGTGTCTGAGGTCATGCTCCAGCAGACGCGGGTGGCCGCGGTGAGCGAGCGGTACGTGGCGTTTCTTGAGCGTTTTCCGACGGTTTTCAATCTGGCCGCCGCTACGGAGGCTGAAGTTCTGACTCTCTGGAGCGGTCTGGGCTACTATCGTCGCGCGCGCCAGCTCCATTGCGCCGCCCGACAGATCGTCGAACATAAGGCGGGAGAGATTCCCACAACTGCGGGCGAGTTACTTCTCTTGCCGGGTATTGGCAAATACACGGCCGCCGCTGTCGCCAGCATCGCATATAGCGAACCCATCGCCGCCATTGACGGTAACGTGGAGCGGGTCGTGCAGCGCCTGCGAGGATGGGGCAGTGAAGGCGCATCTGACCAGCCCGCCATAGCTCGACATATCTCCGCCGAGGCGCAGCGCCTGCTTGATCCTGCTGCGCCGGGCGACTGGAACCAGGCCATGATGGAGCTGGGCGCGACCGTCTGCCTTCCGCGTGCGCCGCGCTGCGCCGATTGCCCGATCGTTTCCTTCTGCGCTACGCGCGGCGAGCACGTTACCCCAAAGCGCGCGCCCATGCGCTCTGAGTCTGTAGCCTACGCGCTCGTCGTGCGCAGCCGGGGCAAGACGAAACAAGTCCTGCTCGTCCAGCGGCCAGCCGAAGAAACGGTCATGCCGGGGATGTGGGAACTGCCACTCGATACAGGGGACCATTCCCCAGCCGCACCGATGCTCAAACTCCGCCACGCTATCATGCAGGTGAATTACAAAGTGGAGATTTATTCTGCAACAGCGAATGGTGTATCGGTCGATGGCAAAAAACATCGCTGGGTGGATGCTCGAAGCGCCGCAAAGTTGCCGCTGACCGGACTCGCGCGCAAGACGCTGCTACAGTCGGGAATGCTGAACGATGACCGTCCGTAAAAATCCGGATCCAACGCAGTGGGGCGCGCAGGAAGCACGGCGAGAGATTAGCATAGAGACAGGCGCTCGGTTCGCGGCGCGCAACCACCCCGAATATCCGCAATTGCAGGTTCGGAAACTACGATTTTTTGACCGCCCCAAGCAGGGCAAGGAGCAATCACTATGGCAAGCAAGGCAAGCGCAGTCTGGACAGGTTCCCTCAAAGAGGGCAAAGGCACGATCAGCACGGCAACCGGCGTCCTCTCAGACGCAAACTACTCCTTCCAGACGCGATTTGAAGGAGCCGACAGCGGCACCACCCCCGAGGAGCTGATCGCCGCCGCGCACGCAAGCTGCTTCTCGATGGCCCTCGGCGCACAGCTTGGCGGAGCAGGCTTTACCCCCGCCAAAATCGAGACCCACGCGGCCGTCACCCTGGGCAAGGTCGAGGGCGGCTTCGCCATCACCCGCATCGCCCTGACCACCACTGCCGAAGTGCCCGGCGCAACCAAGGAAGCCTTCGACACCGCCGCCGCCAACGCCAAATCCGGCTGCCCGATCTCGAAGCTCTTCGCCAACAACACGGAGATCGTGCTCGACGCAAAACTGGTCTGAGCTGGCGCGCAAAAGCGGGTCGGAGTGTATTTGACACGCTGACCCGCTTTTGCGAAACTCGTAACTGCTGCCAATCTGAAAAGCAACTCAGATGCAAGGCCCGTGCCGAAGTGGCGGAATTGGCAGACGCGCATGGTTCAGGTCCATGTACTCGCAAGGGTGTGGAGGTTCAAGTCCTCTCTTCGGCACCAGATGTTTTGCTACCAAATCCTGTTTCAAAGCCCTTTCCAATCAGTTTTCGTCTGTTTCCCTGCTGCTCTGCGAGCGGCTGGGAAGCAGGCGTCGTTCTGCCCATTCGATTTTGCGTTTTCCGGGTTGCCTGAGCTTGCAGGGAGGAGTTACTTTCGCTTCCAGCGGACTCCGTCGCGGCTGTCTTCGAGGATCACGCCGAGGCTTGCGAGCTGGTCGCGAATCTCGTCGGAGCGCCGGAAGTTACGCTGCTTCCGCGCCAGGTTGCGCTCGGCGATGCGGGCTTCGATGTCAGCGTCGGTGAGGGTACTCTGCGCGATCAGCTCCGGCGCAACCAGGTCCATTTTGCCGTTGGCCTCGGCCCAGGCGAGCGCCGCTCGCGTCGGCTCGGCATCGTGATCGTCGATCACGGAAAATACTGAGTCAAAGGCATCGAGAACGCGCAGAATCGCCTTGCGGTCGTCGGCCTTCATCTGGGCCCGATTGGGCGCGTTTTGGTCGGGCGTATTTTGATCGGGCGTGTTTTGATCGAGCGCGGTATTGCCCAATCGGACTAGGTCAAAGATGGGGGCGCGGGCTTCGGCGGTGTTCAGATCGTTTTCGAGCGCGGCTCGAAACTCCTGATGGGCGCGCGCGGCCGCCGCAGTCATGGCTTCCGTTGCGCCGGAGGCCAGATTTGCCGCTTTCAGGCGCGCGACAAAGGTGCGCAGGCGATCAACGGCACTGGTGGCTTCGATCAGGCCGTCGAAGGTGAAATTCAACTGGTGGCGATAGGGAACGGAGATCAGCGCCAGGCGAATCGCCGACGCCTTGTAGCCCTTGAGCAGCAGGTCGCGAAGGGTATAGAAATTGCCCTCGGACTTGG
>JAJZFR010000388.1 GCA_021805265.1 Acidobacteriota bacterium
CCATATCGTCCCATCCCTCCGCGCCGCTCAGAATAGCCGCGATGGCAAGCAACACGATATCACCCAACAAATGACGCCGCGTGCGCGCCAAACGAGGATCCTGCAATTCGGCAAATTGCTTCAGCGGGATCTCCATCTCCCCAGTTCAATCCTTCCACTCGCCGCTGCATGTAGCCGCTATGGTGCGTTTGCCCTGCGATGTGGGCCAAGACGCCGAAAATGCTGGAGCAAATTTACGTGCCTCTGAGCTTGCCTGAGTGCTTTGGTGATAAAGTTCAGAAAACGACGGATGAATCCCTTTGATTTTTAACACCTTTGTCTATTATCTGGTTTTCCTGCTTCCGGCGGCCACCATTTATCGCGTCGTCTCTGAGCGCCTGCGTCCCTGGATCATCATTGGCTTTGGAAGCGGATTCTTCCTCTATTTTGCGTATTCAATGGCAGGTTGGTGGGGTGCAGCGTGCCTTGCCATCTTCCTTTGGGAGTCGATCGTAAGTCGTCTTTACAGACCAAATTCCCGCTGGTGCTTTTGGGGGCTTGCGCAAAGCGTTATTTTGCTGTGCATCTTCAAGTACTGGAATTTTTTTACTGGTCTCATCTTTTGGCATACCCCAAATCCCATCCGATGGGGCGGACAGTTTCTGCCGCTTGGAATCTCATTTTTCACCTTCGAGTTTTATCACTACGCATGGGATCGACAAGCGGGCAAAACCGAATCCGGCAGCCTGAGTGAGTATCTGGCATTCATCCTCTTTTTCCCAACGATGGTCGCAGGACCAATCAAGCGCTACCAGGACTTCCTGCCCAAACTGCGCGCTAAGCCGACTGGGTGGGGGCGCGACTGGGAGCGAGGTGGAACACGTATCCTCACCGGTTTGGTAAAGAAATTTGCGGTGGCCGATCTTATGACCGCGTGGACGGATCATCTGAACGGGCGAGATATACTTCAAGCGCATCGCGGAACATTGCTGCTGTGGATATTTGCCTACGGAATCAAGATTTACGCTGACTTTTCCGGCTACTCTGACATTGCCATCGGCTCAGCGCGCTTGTTTGGTATTCGTGTGCCAGAAAACTTTGACTGGCCATACGGGCGCAGGAACATTCAGCGGTTCTGGCAATGTTGGCATATTTCACTCACGCGCTGGCTTATGGATTACATCTACATCCCGATGGGCGGATCACGCGTAGTTTCCTGGCGGATTTATCTCAATTTGATGGTGGTGATGCTCGTCAGTGGACTGTGGCACGGAGCGGGATTGAATTTTGTCGTGTGGGGGCTTGTCCATGGCGTCATGCTGGCACTGCACCGGTTCTGGCGCCATTGGCGCGGTGCGGCGAGTGAAAGTCCTGCGGCGGTATGGTCTAGCCGCATTCTCACCTTTGTTCTTGTCAACCTGGCATGGGCATTCTTCTGTATGAATTTGCACGATGCTATGCTTTTTTTCAGAAAGCTGGTAATCGGATAATGCTTACAATGCTGCGAGTGGGAATTGAATGGATTGCTGGTGAGCGCGATGATGCGCCGACATGGTTTTTCGGCGTCTCCGGATGGTTTTTGCGTTGCTGTGCGTGGGCGGCAGCAATCGTACTGATCTATGCCTTTAGCGGACAATCGTCGAAGTTTATCTACATCGATTTCTAGGGCGTGACACAATGACTGACTGGATAAATCGACATCAACTCGCGGTCTTTGTGATGACCTGTCTTCTCATTCTATTTGGCGGCAATGAGTTGATGAGTCGCTGGAGTCATCGCCTGCCGTATCGTAGAAAGCTGGTCGAGATTGCTCACACAAGTAACGCGAATCTTCTGTTTGTGGGTAACTCTCTGCTCGACGGATACATTGATGAAGCAAAGCTCGAATCCGCTGCCTATCAACACGGCGTAATTTTGCGCGGCCTGAATGCCGCTCTTGGTGCAACTCAGCCTCCAGAGCAGGAATTGCTGTTTGAAGATGCGATTGAACACCAACCATCACTCCGTACTGTCGTCATTGGAGCTTACGACCTACAACTGACCAGCGATGTTCCGACGAGGGTTGACGATCTTGTGGGTAACCGCATGGTTGCAATTGATTCCGTTTTTTCGATGCGCGAGGTTCAGGCTGTTTATCGCTTCGATCCGGGACAGAAGTTGGCAGTGGAACTGATGCGAGCACTGCCGCTTGTAGCCAACCGAGGTTCTGCCTGGCGCGATGTGGAGATGCTGCGCCGAAGGATGGCACAGGTCGGAATGCCGCCCGTGGCGACCAACAGCATGGGGCGCGCGGCGGACTTCGACGCGCTCGAAGCAGGGAGCGTCACAAAGTTTGACGAAGAGGTTCAGCAGTTTTTGAGTAGCCAACAAAGATTCAATTCGCCCTACCGCTCGATCCTTCAACAAGCGCATGATCACGGCCTGCGTGTTGTCATTTTGATCATGCCAACATCTCCCTTTCACAGGCAGACTTTCTATGCACGGCCTTCCTGGAAAGAATATCTTGAAGCTCTTCGCAAGATGGCAGCAGAAGAGCAGATTACGCTTATCGATGCTTCTGGATGGATGAGCGATCCGCATGACTTCGTCGATCATCTGCATCTTGCACCCCGTGCCGTCGGAGCATTTTCGACAACACTTGGCGCGACGCTGGCTACCGTACCAACTTCTTAGCATGGCAATGCGGCGGGTGAGCGGGCTAAGGCATTTTCCGGAATACTATAAACTTTCGGAAGTTCGTGAGGGTGGATTTTTCTTGAGGAAAAATCCAATCCGCAGAATGGTTTTGGTTTACACCTTTCCGGAAAATGCTTTATTGGCGCAGGTGGACGGTGGTGGCTCCGGCGCCGCCTTCGAGCTGGGAAGGTTCTTCGATGTGGGCGACGTGGGGGTGTGTGCGCAGGTATTCGCGCAGGGAGCGGCGCAGAACACCCATGCCGGTGCCGTGGATGACGCGGATGCGCGGCAGGCCGGCGAGGAATGCGCGGTCGAGGTATTTTGCCAGCTCTTCGGTGGCCTGATCGACGGTGAAGCCGATGAAGTTGATCTCCGACGGAATGGACGAGTCCGGCTCGGCGGCGGTGACGGTGATGCCGGAGCGTTTGCGGGCGGCGCGCAGTGGGCTTTCCGTGGGCGACGGCTCAGCGACGGCGGCGAGGTCGGAGGTGCGGACGCGCATTTTGAGTGCGCCGATGGCGACCTCCCAGAGATCTTTTTCGACGGACCGGGTGAGCGTGGCGGGCTTGTTGAGGCTGCGCACGAGCACGGACATGCCCGGGGTGAAAGAAGCTGCGGGAGCCGCGTGCTGCGAAGAGTCTTCGACGGGCTGGCGCAGGGCGGCGACGCTGGATCGGAACTGCGCTTCGAATTCGGCGCGCATGCGCTCGATGCGGCTGCGGGATTCACGCGTGGCCTTCAGGCGCGCGTTGGTGTCGTCGAGGGCGGCGACGGCCTGGCGCATCTGCGCTTCAAACTCCCGCAGGAGAGCGGCAAACTGCTGCTCCAGCGTGCGGGAGCGCTGGCGTAGCTCGGCATCGCCTTCGCGGGCCAGTCGTGCGCGCTCCTGGTTGAGCGCATACTGCTCGGCGCGTGCGGCTTTGCGCTCGGACTCAAGGGACTGAAGCTGCTCGTGGATGGAGTCGAGGAAGCGTGCGATGTCGAGCTGCTGCGAGCTGAGCCGGTGGCGAGCGCTGGCGACGATCTCCGTCGGCAGGCCCAGCCGCTCGGCTGTGGCGATGCCGGCGGAGACGCCGGGCACTCCCAGGCGAAGCTGATAGGTGGGCGCGAGCGTGGCCGGATCGACTCCGGCGGCAGCGTTGAGGACGCCGGGGGTGTTGGCGGCGTAGACCTTGAGCGCGGTGTGGTGGGTGGTGATGACGGACCAGGCGCGGAGCGCAAGGAAACGATCCGCGATGGCGACGGCAAGAGCGGCGCCTTCGTCGGGATCGGTGGCGGAGCCGAGTTCGTCGAGGAGGATGAGCGCGGAGTTGGTGGCGTGGGCGGCGAGGCGCGTGATGTTGGCCACGTGCGCGGAAAAGGTGGAGAGCGCAAGCGCGATGGATTGCGCGTCGCCGATGTCGGCGAGAAAGGCGGTGAAGATGGGCTGCACGGCTTCGCTGGCTGGAACGGGAACGCCGGATTGCGCCATGATGGCCAGCAGCGCGATGGTCTTCAGGGTGACGGTTTTGCCGCCGGTGTTGGGGCCGGAGAGAATGAGTTGGCGATGCTCGTCGTCGAGCGCGACGGTGAAAGGAACGATGCTGCCGCCGGTGGAGCGCAGGCGCAGCTCCAGCAGCGGATGGCGCGCGGCGGCGAGACGAAAGGCGCAGTCGTCGAAGGTGGGCGCAACGGCGTTGTAGGCGCGGGCAAAACGAACGCGTGCCTGGAGCGAGTCAAGCTGGGCAAGAATGACGGCGCCGGCGGCAAGCGCAACGCTGTGCTGAGCGACGAGGCGTGTGAGCGCGACGTAGATGCGATGGATTTCGGCCTGCTCGTCCTCCAGCAGGCGGACGAGTTCGTTGTTCTGCTCGATGGTTTCAAGCGGTTCAAGGTAAACGGTCTGTCCGGAAGAACTGGCGCCATGGAGAACGCCGGGCAGGCGTCGCTTCTGCTCGACTTTGACAGGGATGACGAAGCGGTCGCCGCGCACGGTGATGAGTCCCTCCTGCGCGTGACCGTCTGCGGAAAGCCGCCGAAGCGCCGAGTGCAGCGTCTCTTCGATGACGCGATGCTGGCGGATCATCTCGCGGCGGATGCGGGCCAGTTCTGGACTGGCATCGTCGGAGAGGGTGCCGTCGGGCAGGAATTTGCGCTCGATGGATTCACCGAGCGTGCGCATGGAAGCGGAGAGCGGCTGGGTGAGCGCGACGAGGTCCGGAATGCGCGCAGCAACGGCGGCGGAGACGTCATGGATGAGCGAGCGCCAGTTGGCCTGGAGCGCGGCCAGGCGCGCGATGGCCAGCAGGCTTGCTGCGTCCAGCGCGGAGTCAGGAATGGTGGCTTGATCGAGAGCATCTTGAGGGTCAAAGAGGGCGGCAAGCGCGGGCCGTTCAGCGCTGGCGGAAAGCAGTGCGTCGAGTTGTGCGACCAGGCGATGCTCACGCTCGATCCAGAGCCGATCGCAGGATGGAGCAAGGGCGCGCAAGGCGTCGCGGCCCGGTTCAGAGTCCGCCAGAGTGGCAAGCAGCGCTTGCAGCGCAGGCCATTCGAGGGACTCGGCGTCCAAAGCGGCAACGGGCTGCGGAACGGGTTCGATCAGAGACATGACTGAAGACAGGATAGCGGCTTCGCGGGGCAACCTGTGGGCATACCACCAAAGTGGGATGGGCGATGACGCCGACGGTTCGCGGTTTGGACGGGATGTGGGATTACGTTGGGAACGAAAATGAGCGAATCTGGATCACGTGGATGGGCGCATTGAAGCTCATCAAAAGGAGACAAAGCGATGCATGACCTTCTGGTTGGAATAGCGTTTCTGGCAATTCTCTTCTGCCCCGCGGTGGTGGCCTCGTTCTCGGGCAAATCCGAATCGAACCCGGAGTAAGCAATATCTGCTGGCAACGCGGTGAGCCAGCGAGCAAGATAACGGCGCGTCGAACGTACCGCCGCATACGCCGCACTTTTTTGCAGCAGACCGATGCGCAGCCGATGACCATGGGGGATGGTCGCCGGTTGCGCATTTTGTCTTGAGGCCTGTTTTTTTGAGTCCTGGAGCGCTGCGCTCAAGCGGAAGCGCTGAGGAAGTCGGTTGGCTGAGCTGTGCCAGCCAGCACGGCGCAGTCGGCTCCGCCGCGCTGCGCGGGACCAGAGCCAACCTGGGTATACCAAAGGGATTGCCGCAGGTTGTAGGCAGCCTGCTCCCAGTTCTGCTGCTGGACAAAGGCGAGCGTGTGGACGAAGGTTGCCAGCATGGCCTGGCCCATGTTGAAGGCGAGATCGGTCATCACGATCTGCTGCGCACTGGGGATGGAGTCGAAGTCGGCGACCAGCGCCTGGGCGGCGGCGACAGCGGTTTGCAGAGTGGTTTGGAGCAACTGCTGAATCTGCGCGTCGGTGAGGGCGACCGAGCCGCTGAGCACAGCCTGGTAATCGAGGCCGAGGGCGGCGATCTCCGCCGGAGCGCTGCCTGTGGTCAGGTTGAAGCCAACGCCGATGGTCGGAATGCCTTTTGTGTCGCGATAGACGGTGGAGCGCTGGCCTTCCCAGTGAGCGGTGTAACGGGCGGCAAGATCAATGTCCATTGAGGCTCCTTGGTCCATTGAAGCTCCATATGGATGCTCCGGTGGCGTTGCCCTTGTCGGGTCATCCGCTGCATTCAGTATGCCGACGTAGCGCTGAATTCAGTATGACGGCGCAGCGCTTCGCAGACAAACAGGCTGCGCGTCATCGACATGCCGGGTTGCTCGCATGAGGAAAGGTGAGGAAGGTTGCGCTTGTCGCTGGCAGTGTGAGGTTTCCGGCGTGCGCCAGAACTGTGGATGGAAGCAGCACTGTGCCGTCGGGTGTGGTGGCGAGCGGCTTGCCGTTCATCAAGGCTCGGGAGCTGGTCAGGGATGCGGCTGTCAACGAAGCCTGCTGCGCGGCTTCCGGCAGACGCAGTGTGAGCGCTGTCGCTTGCATGTTCAGCACGAGCAGCGTGACCGCACCGCCGCCCGCGGGTGCGCATTGGGCATAGAGGCGCAGGCCGGGTGCGGGATGGAGCGCAGGTTGGAGCACGGTCTGGCCCATGGTGCGCTTCCACAGCAGAGTGGCCCAGTAATCCGGACGCGGTTCCAGTGTCCGCTCATCAAGCAGGCCGTAGTCGCTGGCCGCCAGCGTATTGTGCATGACCGTCTGGACACCGCGCTGGGCGAGCGCGCCGAGTTGGTTCAGATAGCGGAAGACGTCGGCAAAATCGCTGGCAAACGGGTCTCCGCCGCAGGCTGTCTCGGCGGTTTCTGTGAGCCAGAGCGGCTTGCCCGGCATGTATTTGTCGCGCAGCGCGGCATAGAATTCCTCGGTCTGGACGGTGCGGTCGAGCCACTCGTCGCTGAGCGCGTCGGCCACGGTCGTTCGTCCCATGCAGCGCTGCGAAACCGCACCATAGAAGTGGTAGGAAAAGGCATCGAAGACTGGGCCGGTGGCAGCGAGAATCGCATCGGATTCCATCAGCTTCATCTGCATTCCAGGGGGCATCAGGCTGTGTGGTCCTTCGCCCACGCCGCCTGGCCCCAGAAAGACCGTTCCCGGCGAAGCTGTGCGCAGAAATGCGGCAAAGCTTTTCGCGTCCCGTGCGAACTGCGCCGCGTCGTAGCCCTTTGGAGCGCCGCCGACTTCGGGGAAGGTTGGCTCGTTCATGAACTCGGCAGCGGCGATTGTGCCGCCGACATGATGCGTGAAGTCGATGAACGCCTGGGCCTGATCCGGCGTCCACTCACCCGCTGCGTTGCGCGTGCCCGCGCTGACGGCAAACGAAGTCACCAGGCTATCGCCGGTAGCGTGAAGAAAGTTGAGCACACCATGCCACTCGGCGCGCGTGAGCACGCTGCCAAACCCAGCGGGCGGCGTGGAGCGCGCGGGTTGGTCGTCATCCTGAAACCAGGTTCGGTTGGCCCAGGTTCCGCTGACGCGCATGTACGACGGCCCCAGTTCGCGGGCCAGCTTCACCAGACGGGGATTGCTGAGATCGATGGGCGGACGATACTGGTAGAGATCGGCGCTGGTCCCAGGCGGCTGGCTGTGGTCGCCGGCATGGGAGGTTTGCGCTGCGGGTGGCGCGAGTGGCTGCGCTCCTGCTTTGGGATAGGGCTTCCAGAAGCGTCCGCCGGTGATCTCGGCCATCTCCACGTTGAACGAAGCGTAGCGGGCGTCCACTTTGCCGATGCTGGGCAGCTTTGCCGGGTTTGGAATCGTGATCGTAGCGCCGGACGGCGTCTTCGGTTTGCTGGCGGCCAGTGTCCCGGTTGGTTGCTGCGCCAGAGCCATTGCGCCCGCCATCATGATTGCCAGAGCCAGTGCTCTCTGCCCGCTGATCTTCATCTGCATCCTCATCCTCCGGAATTGATTCGCTGCCAGATTGCAAGCTTCTGACGAGCACACCGATTCTAGACGCATTCATCCCCTCGTGCTCAATGCGCAGTCGGGGATTTAGACTGTCCTTGCAGGGCCGCAGCAGGACGAAGCAGCACAAGGACAAAGCGGCAAAAGGAAATGCACCATGGCCGACGCACTCGAAACTGTTTTTGACATTGCCATTCTCGGCGGCGGGCCTGCCGGTTATACCGCTGCCATCCGCGCCGGCCAGTACGGCCTGAAGGTTGCGCTCATTGAAGCCACCGACAAACTCGGCGGCACCTGTCTGCACTGGGGCTGCATTCCGACCAAGGCGCTGCTGTTCAACGCTGAAGTGTGGGAGCACGTCCAGCACGCGGCGGAGTTTGGCATCGAGAACCTGGGCACGCCCACGCTGAACTGGCAGCGCGTGCTTGACCGCAAGTCCGGCATCACGCTGAAGCATGCCAAGGGACTCGATTTCCTGATGAAGAAGAACAAGGTCACGGTCGTGCGGGGCTACGGTCGGCTGACCGGACCGGCGCAGGAGGGCGTTCACGCGCTTGCCGTGACTGCACCGGATGGCGCAGCGAGCGTTGTGTGCGCGCGCAACGTTTTTCTGGCCACCGGTTCGGATGCGAAGCTGCTGCCGGGGCTGAAGCCGGACGATCGCATTCTGACGAACATGGAGATTCTCACCCTACCGGAGCCGCCGAAGAGCCTGATTGTGATCGGGGCCGGCGCGGTTGGCGTCGAGTTCAGCTCCATCTTCCGCAGCTTTGGCGCGTCGGTCACGCTGTTGGAGTTTCTGCCGCGGCTGGTTTCCAATGAAGACGCCGAGATCAGCAAGGAACTGGCGCGGGTCTTCAAGAAGCGCGGCATCGACGCCTCCACCGGCGCGCGCGTGGAGTCGGTCCAGCGCACGGACTCTGGCGTTTGCGTGGATTTCACGGATTCCAATGGTCGCCTGCAAAGCGTGGAAGCGGAAAAAGTACTGATCGCCGTCGGTCGCGCGCCACGGACCGCCGACATCGGCCTCGACGCGGTTGGCCTTGCGACGGATCGCGGTTACCTGGCCGTGAATGAGTGGATGGAGACTGCGGTTCCGGGCATCTATGCGCTGGGCGACATTGTTGCCGGGTTGCCGCAGCTTGCGCATGTGGGATCGATGGCCGGGATGGTTGCCGCAGCCCGTGTCGCCGGCCGCCCGGCGCGTCCGATTCGCCGCAATCGCATTCCGGCCTGCACGTATACCGAGCCGCAGATCGGATCCGCGGGAATGACCGAAGAGGCAGCGCGCGCTGCCGGGCACGAGGTGAAGGTGGGCAAGTTTCCCTTCGCCGGCAACTCGAAGGCTACCATTCTGGGCACGCACGACGGCTTTGTGAAGATCGTTGCCGATGCCAAATACGGAGAGATTCTTGGCGTTCACATTCTTGGTCCGGGCGCGACGGAGATCATTGCGGAAGCGGTCGCGGTGATGGAGCTGGAGGGAACGGTGGACGAGATGATCTTCTCGATTCACGCGCACCCCACGCTGGCCGAGGCGATGCTGGACGCGTACGCGGCGGTCGAAGGAATGGCCATCAACGCCTGACGCAGACCGGCGCGCGCGTTGGCCTTCAGGATTGACGAAAGATCGGCACCATTTCACTTTGCCCAGGGAGGGTCATCATGCTCGTCGGCGGCATTCTCAATCCGCAGATCAACGCGCTGCTCAGCCGCGTCCGCCACACCAACACGCTGGTGATCGCCGACCGGGGATTTCCTTTCTGGCCGCAGGTGGAGACGATCGACATCACGCTGACCGATGACATTCCGCGGGTTCTCGATGTGCTGGCAGCCATTCGCATGAACTTTTCCATCGGCGCTGCGTACATGGCAGCCGAGTTCCAGGCAGCCAACTCCGAGGAGCGACGCGATTCGTTTGCGCGGGCGCTCGCAGAGATTCCTGTCACCTTTGAACCGCACGTGCATTTCAAGCAGCGTGTGCCATCGGCCATCGGACTGATCCGCACCGCGGACATGACACAGTACGCGAACATTATCCTTGAATCCGCATGAGCTGCACATTGCTCAGCCGCACCTGCATTTCATCTCGCCCGGAGCCTTCCAAATGAATCTCGACATGCAGGACAAAGTCATCCTCATCAGCGGCGGCGCCGCGGGTATCGGCGCGGCTATTGCCGCCGCCTCGGCGCGCGAAGGAGCGATCCCGGTCATCATCGATCGCAATGAAGCGGCGGCGCGTTCCTTTGCCGAAACGTTGCGCGCGGAGGGCTTGCGCTGCGAGATCGTTCTGCTTGATCTGAAGACGCCGGACGATTGTCGCCTTGCCGCGGAGGATGCTCTGCGCCTGCACGGCAAAATCGACGCGCTGGTCAATAACGCCGGCGTCAACGACGGAGTTGGCCTGGAGCACGGCAACCCGGAGCGATTTTTGCAATCCGTCAACGCCAACCTGATGCACTACTACGCGCTGGCGCACTACACTTTGCCTGCGCTGAAGCTGACGAAGGGTTCCATTGTGAATATTGCGTCGAAGGTGGCGCTGACCGGACAGGGCAACACCTCAGGCTATGCCGCTGCCAAGGGCGCCACGCTAGCGCTGACGCGCGAGTGGGCGGTGGAGCTGCTTCCGCTGGGGATTCGCGTCAACGCCGTCATTCCCGCCGAGGTGATGACGCCGCTGTATCGGCAGTGGATTGCGACGTTTCCTGAACCGAACGAAAAGCTGAAGTCGATCGAGCGCAGCATCCCGCTGGAGCATCGGCTGACCACACCCGAGGAGATCGCAAGCACCGTCGTTTTTCTGCTTTCGCCGCGCTCCAGCCACACGACGGGCCAGTTTCTGCATGTGGATGGCGGGTATGTGCATCTGGACCGCACGCTGTGAGCGAGAGCGTCGCCATGCGTGTGGAGGAATCCAAGCGAGCGCTTCCCACAAACGTTCCCATAGTCTCGATGCCAGCCGACTTCGTCAACGCCTACAACTTTGCCCGAAGACTCAAGACGCTCAAAGGTCTCATATCCTACGAATACCTCTGCAAGCTCTGGACTCAAGATCCCGACAGATTGATCCTCGACCCAACCCATCATTTTGCGGGACTATACACCTAGGGCATATTTCGTATAGGTATACAGGTTGATTCTTTGCAAGATGTTTTTTCCGTGCGACATATAGTTGTATGGCGCGAGCGTACAGCGACGATTTACGCAGGAAGTTGGTTGAGGGCCATGCTGCGGGCAAGGGCAGCGTGGAGGAGCTGGCGGACCGGTTTGGGGTCAGCGCGCGTTGGGCATGGAAGGTGATGTCCTCGTACAAGCGCACGGGCACGGCGGTGCGGGTTCCGCAGTCGCGCCACGGCGTGGCGCCGATGCCGGTCGAGGAGCCGGTGCGCCGGTTGCTTCAGGCGCAGCCCGATTTGGTGTTGCGCGAGATTCAGGCAGAGTTGAGCAAGGCCGGCCACACCATCAGCCTTCCGCAGTTGTGGAGAGTGGTGAAGAAACTGGGCATGCGGCTGAAAAAAAGTCGCTTTACGCCACCGAGCGCGACAGCGAAGAGAACCGCCTCCGCCGGGAAGAGTTCGTCGCGCGGATCGCGCAGACGGCGCCGGAAGACCTGATTTACCTGGATGAGAGCGGCGTCTCGACGCAGATGACCCGGCTGTATGCGCGTGCGCCGCGCGGTGTGCGGGTGCATGACCGGGTGCCCGGCGGCCATTGGAAGATGCTGACCATCGTGGGCGCGATGGACCACACCGGGATGCTGGCGACCATGACGGTTGAAGCCGCGACCGACCGGGAAGTCTTTCTCGCCTATCTCGACCAGGTGCTGTGTCCCAAACTGCGACCGGGCCATGTCGTCGTGATGGACAACCTCAGCACGCATAAAGTCGCCGGCGTGCGCGAAAGAATAGAAGCCCGCGGCGCTTCGCTGCTCTACCTGCCGCCCTACTCGCCCGACCTCAACCCGATCGAAAAGGCATGGGCCAAACTCAAACAAGGACTGCGAACCGCCGCCGCCAGAACCGTCGATGCACTCGATCGGGCGATCGCAGACCTGCTCCCCTCCATCACCGCAAACGACGCCACAGCATGGTTCAGACTTCCACTCAAATATGCACACCTATAAGAAAATCTCTCTAGCTATCCAACCGGTACAAAAGATCGGGCAATCCACATAGTGCCTCCTTCTGGCGCTCAGAAAAGTATGCACCATCAAACTCCGGGACCAAACACCTAGGGAGCCTCTGCGCAGGTGCGTGATTTTGTAGCGATGACTTGACCGCAGATGATTTCCTGGTTTTGAATCAGTTTTCTTTCCGGAGAAGCGTGTTGCTGCTGGTCTATTTCGCCTCTGTG